>DATEIG010000734.1:0-4999 GCA_035279185.1 Mycobacterium sp. | reverse complement strand
CCGCGAAGGCCCCGTTGAACAGGAACTGCGCCGTCGACGGAGCGTCGAACTGCAATTCAGTGTTGGGCTGATAGGGAACGTAGGCGTTGTCGGTCACCAAGAACGGTGACTTGTACCAGGATCCGCCGAGCTGCTTGCTCGGAATGTTGGGCAGACCACGGCAATTCGGACCGCCGGAGGCGTTGACCATCGGCAGGCTCTCCGGATACGTGTAGGCCGGCGAGCCGGGCAGAAAGTTGGAGGACACGAACAGGCCGGGCCTGGTACCGCCGATGATCGGGGCGAAGAAGTCGACCGCCTTGCCGGTGCCCTCGAGGATGCAACCGAACTCCGGCGAGTATTCGCCCGCGACCTTCAGCGGCGCGCGCAGCCGGTTGACCGCGGCGATGTAGTCGTTCTCCGCGGGGGCAAGGGTCTCGGTTCCGTTGTTGGCCAGTCCCGTTGCCGCCAGCAGGGTGCGGTTGAGGTTGTCCTGTTCGTCGACGATCGTGGTGCTGATCGCGGGCGCGTTGTCGAAGATGGTCGCGAAGTCCGGCCCGGCGTCGCCGTAGATGTTGGCCACCACACCGGCCTTCTGGAAGTCCTGCTGGAGCGTCGGAAGCTTCGGATTGAGTTGCTGCAGATAGTAATTGAGGCCTGCCAACAGGGCGCCGAGGTCGTCGCCGTGCCCGCGGAGACCCTCTGCGAGCGCGCTCAGTGTCGCGTTCAGGTGCACCGGGTCGATCTTGTGCAGCACGTCGGTCAACGTCTGGAAGAGCGTGTTGACCTCGAGCTGCACGGCCGCCGCCTGCACCTGGGCGCCCGGCCGCAGCGAGGAGCCCGATGGCTTCTCGGGCGGAACGAACTCGACGGACTTGGCGCCGAAAACCGTTGTGCTGGCGATGCGGACGACGGCGTTGGACGGGATGAACCGCATCTCGTTGCTGTTGATCGCCAGTGTCAGCTTGGCTTGATCGCCTGCGTATTCGATGGACTCGACCTGGCCGATCTGGATGCCGCGGTATTTCACCTTGGCGTCGCGGTCCATGACCAGACCGGCTCTCGGCGAGGTGACGGTGACCTTGTCGGTCGAAGTGAACGCGGCCGTGTAGGACAGGTAGGTGAACACGACGGCGGCGACCAGCAACGTGGCGAGGATCGCCGCGGCGATCCTCACGTGGCTGCGGTTGGCGCCTTCGTCTGACATGTCCCCCGCCTAGCCGGAAAGGTTGAAGTTGCCGGACGCGCCGTAGACGGCGAGTGAGATGAACAGGGTGATGGTGACGACCACGATCAACGAGGTCCGGACTGCCTGACCGACGGCGATGCCCACGCCGACTGGGCCGCCGGAGGCGTTGTAGCCGTAGTAGGTGTGCACCAGCATCACGGCGATCGCCATGACGATGGCTTGCAGGAACGACCACAACAGGTCGGTCGGTATCAGGAACGTGTTGAAGTAGTGGTCGTAGAGGCCTGCCGACTGGTTGTTGATGAAGACCGTCGTGAAACGGGCCGCGAAGAACGCTGCGAGCACCGACAGCGAGTACAGCGGAATGATCGCGATCATCCCGGCGATGAGCCGGGTCGACACCAGGTAGGACACCGAGTGCACGGCCATCGATTCGACCGCATCGATCTCCTCGGCGACGCGCATGGCGCCGAGTTGTGCCGTGGTGCCTGCCCCGATGGTCGCGGCGAGGGCGATCCCGGCGATCACCGGCGCGACGATGCGCACGTTGAGGAACGCCGACAGGAAGCCCGTGAGCGCCTCGATACCGATGTTGCCGAGCGACGAGTAACCCTGCACGGCGATGACGCCGCCGGACGCGAGCGTCAGGAACGCCGCGACGCCGACGGTGCCGCCGATCATCACCAGCGCCCCGGTGCCCATCGTCATCTCGGCGATGTTGCGAATGGTCTCCTTGCGGTACCGGGTAAGCGCGTTCGGGATGTATCGGATCGTCTCGCCGTAGAACAGCGCCTGCTCGCCCACGCTGTCGACGGCCCTCGGCACACCGCGAAACGCGCGGCGCAGACGCACGGTGAGGTCGTAGCTCATACCTCGACTCCCTGCGCTGCGA
The DNA here is from genome assembly GCA_035279185.1 of Mycobacterium sp. GTDB lineage: Bacteria > Actinomycetota > Actinomycetes > Mycobacteriales > Mycobacteriaceae > Mycobacterium. Next base: position 2,939 of record DATEIG010000734.1, on the reverse strand, counting down.
TCCTCGCTCGCGGTCGCCTTCGGGCGCTCATCGGACCAACACCCGGACCCCGATCGCCGTCATGATCACGTTGATGACGAACAGGCAGATGAAGGCGTAGACGACGGTCTCGTTGACGGCGGTGCCGACACCCTTCGGCCCGCCCTGCACCGTCAACCCGCGATAGCAGCCGACCAACCCGGCGACGACACCGAACAGCAAAGCCTTGAACTCAGCGAGCACCAGCTCGCCGAGCCCGGTCAGCACGGTCAGACCGTTGATGAACGCTCCCGGGTTCACGCCTTGCAGGAACACGGAGAAGACGTATCCGCCCGACAGCCCGATCGCGCACACCAAACCGTTCAACAGGAGCGCGACGACGGTCGACGCGAGCACGCGGGGAACCACGAGCCGCTGGATCGGGTCGATGCCGAGGACCCGCATCGCGTCGATCTCCTCGCGAATGGTGCGGGCGCCGAGGTCGGCGCAGATCGCGGTGGCGCCCGCGCCCGCGACCACGAGCACTGTCACGACGGGACCGAGCTGGGTGATCGTGCCGAACGCGGTGCCCGCCCCGGACAGATCGGCCGCACCGATCTCGCGCAGCAGGATGTTCAGGGTGAACGCGACAAGGACGGTGAACGGGATGGCGACGAGCAGCGTCGGAACCAGCGAGACGCGCGCGATCATCCAGGTCTGATCCAGGAACTCGCGGAACTGAAACGGCCTGCGGAAGATCTTGACGAACGTGTCGATGGACATCTCGACGAACCCGCCCACGGCCCGCGCCGGGACCGCAAGCTGTTCGATCAAAATCAGCTCCGTTCTCCGGGGCGGGGTTTCGGCGAGTCCATCGCCTTGGCGAAGCTTTCGAAATCGCTTGCCACGACGACTTTTCCACCCCTGTGTCGCACGTCAGTCTTAGTGAGCCGGATCATACTAACTAGAACGTGTTCGCAGTGTCAAAGACCTCTAATTGAGACAATCTTGATGCTTTTGTCCAGGTCAGACCGGGTGTGATCCAGTTCATTCTGGAACGTGTTCTAGCTACGCAAGTTGACCGGCCTTCAGCGGTCTCTTAGGAATTTCCCATGAGGTGGGTGGCCGAGAATCCTCGCTCGAGGTCGCGGCCAGCAAAGAAGTCCCTCAGCGAGGTACTCAACTCCTCAGGCACCCACGCGTCGCCATCGGCGGTGAACTGCTGCTCGATCGTCGGCGCCGCCAGCAGCGTAACCGTGGGCCCGTACACGATGAACACCTGTCCGCTGACGTTGTCCGACGCGGGGGATGCCAGGAACCGGGCGAGGGAGACGACGTGTTCGGGTGACAGGCTGTCGACCTGTCCGTCGCCCAGGTCCGGCGCATCGCCGAACACGCCTGCGGTCATCGCGGTGCGGGCGCGAGGTGCGATGGCGTTGGCGCGCACGCCGTAGCGCTCGAGGGCCCTCGCGGCGGTCAGCGTCAGCTGGATGATGCCCGCCTTGGCGGCGCCGTAGTTGGCCTGGCCGACGGGACCGGTGAGGCCGGCTTCCGACGAGGTGTTGATGATGCGGCCGTAGACCGAGCCGTCGCCCTCCTTCGCCTTGGCACGCCAGTACGTCGCCGCATTGCGGGTCAACAGGAAGTGCCCCCGAAGATGGACGGCGATCACGGCATCCCAATCCTCGTCGGACATGTTGAACAGCATCTTGTCGCGGGTGATGCCCGCGTTGTTGACGACGATGTGCAGCCCGCCGAGGCCGTCGGCCGTCGCGACGAGTTCGTCGGCGGTGCTGCGCGCACTGATGTCACCCTCGACCGCGACGGCCTTCGAACCCGCCGCCGCGATCTCGTCGAAGACGTCCGACCGGTCGAGCGCCGCGGCCATGTCGTTCACCACGACCGTGGCCCCCGACCGGGCAAGGCCGATCGCCTCGGCGCGGCCCAGCCCCGCAGCCCCGCCGGTGACGATGGCCACGCGGCCGGACAGGTCGGTCAGATCGTCTTGTTGTGCGCTCACTTATGAATACCTCTAGTCCTTGCGAAGCAACGCGGCGCGCGGGCATTCGGCGATGGACTGCTCGGCCAGATCCTCCTGGTCGGGCGCCACCGGGTCCTGCTTCACCACCGCGTAATCCTCGTCATCGAGATCGAACAGGTCTGGTGCGATTCCCACGCAGACGGCGTTACCTTCACACCGATCGCGATCGACTTCAACTCGCACGCCTTCCTCCTTGCGTCCACTCCGGCGGGCTGTTCCCGGGATCGCACCCACAATACGACGAGGTGAGCAGGCTATCCGTGGGAACCGTCGCTGGACCCCAAGACTAGAACGTGTTACAACCGGGGTGGCAGATTGGGTCTGCTTCCGGCGATGGACAGACGGCGAGGATCAAGCGATGCGGATCGGCTACACCCCCGAGCAAGAGGAGTTGCGCCGCGAACTGCGCGCCTACTTCACCAAGCTCATGACGCCCGAGCGCGCCGAGGCACTCGCGTCGAACGACGGTGAGATGGGCCGCGGCACCGTCTACCGCGACACGGTCGCGCAGATGGGCCGCGACGGCTGGCTGACGTTGTCGTGGCCGAAGGAGTTCGGCGGCCAGGAACGCCCGCCGATGGACGGCCTCATCTTCAACGACGAGGCGTCACGGGCCAACGTCCCCGTGCCGTTCCTGACGATCAACAGTGTCGCGCCGACGATCATGCACTTCGGCACCGAGGAGCAGAAGAAGTTCTTCCTGCCCAAGATCGCCGCGGGCGAGCTGCATTTCTCGATCGGGTACTCGGAGCCCGGCGCGGGCACCGACCTCGCCGCGCTGCGCACCACCGCGGTACGCGACGGCGACGACTACGTCATCAACGGTCAGAAGATGTGGACCAGCTTGATCGCCTACGCCGACTACGTGTGGCTGGCGGTGCGCACCAATCCCGATGCCAAGAAGCACCGCGGCATCTCGATGCTCATCGTGCCGACGACG
>DATEIG010000733.1:0-5408 GCA_035279185.1 Mycobacterium sp. | reverse complement strand
GGTGGGCGCATCACTGGCCGACGGCCTGGCCCGCATCGGCCATGAGGTCGCCGTCATCGACCGGGACAGCACGGCATTCAACCGGCTGTCGCCCGAGTTTCCCGGCGAACGCGTGCTCGGCATGGGGTTCGACCGCGACGTCCTGCTGCGGGCAGGCATCGAGGACGCCTCGGCGTTCGCCGCGGTGTCCTCCGGTGACAACTCGAACATCATCTCGGCGCGGGTGGCCCGCGAGACCTTCGGCGTCGAACGCGTGGTGGCCCGCATCTACGACGCCAAACGCGCGAAGGTCTACGAGCGGCTCGGGATCCCGACCGTCGCCACGGTGCCCTGGACCACAGACCGGCTGCTCAACGTGCTGACCCGCGAAACCGAGACCACCAAATGGCGCGACCCCTCCGGCAACGTAGGAGTGGCCGAACTGGACCTGCACGAGGCATGGGTGGGCCGCCGGATGACCGATCTGGAGGCCGCCACCGGAGGCAGGGTGGCGTTCATCATCCGGTTCGGCAGCGGACTGCTGCCCGAGCAGAAGACCGTCATCCAGGCGGGCGACCAGGTCTACGTCGCCGCCGTCTCCGGACACATCGCCGAGGCGTTGGCGATCGCCGCCCTGCCTCCGACCGAAGACAGCGAGGCGTAGATGAAGGTCGCCATCGCGGGCGCGGGTGCCGTCGGCCGATCCATTGCCAGGGAACTCATCGAGAACGGCCACGAGGTCACGCTCCTCGAACGCAACCCCGACCACATCGACGTGGACGCGATACCCGCGGCGCACTGGCGGCTCGGCGATGCCTGCGAGCTCACGCTGCTCGAGTCGATCCATCTGGAGGACTTCGACGTGGTGATCGCCGCGACGGGCGACGACAAGGTCAACGTGGTGGTCAGCCTGCTCGCCAAGACGGAGTTCGCGGTGCCGCGGGTGGTCGCCCGGGCCAACGATCCGCGCAACGAGTGGCTGTTCGACGAGGCGTGGGGCGTCGACGTGGCCGTGTCGACGCCACGGATGCTGGCCTCACTGGTGGAGGAGGCGGTGGCCGTCGGCGATCTGGTGCACCTGATGGAGTTCCGCACCGGCCAGGCCAACCTGATCGAGATCACCCTGCCCGACGACACGCCGTGGGGCGGTAAGCCGCTGCGCAAGCTGCAACTCCCCCGCGACGCGGCCCTGGTGACCATCCTGCGCGGTTCGCGGGTGATCGTGCCCGACGGCGACGAACCGCTCGAGGGCGGCGACGAGTTGCTCTTCGTCGCGGTCACCGAGGTCGAGGACGAACTGCGCGAGCTGCTGCTCCACCCGCAGAACCGCTAACGCTCGCCGTCGGCATAGGCGGGCGGCGGTGTGGCCCGGTCGTGGCATCCCGCGGCCGCTTCCGCCGAGACGCGGCTGTAGTCGCATTCGTCGTTGCGGATACCGACCCACGAGATCACCCCGGCCAGCAGGAAGAGCGCCGCGACGACGAACGCGGCTTGCCGGAAACCGGCGAAATCCATCGCGCCGCCCACTATTACACCCGTCAACGCCACGGCGATCAGCCCCGCGATGCGCGAGATCGCATTGTTGATCGCCGAGCCGATGCCGCTCTGCGCCGGGTCCACCGCCGCAAGGATCGCCGCCGTGAGGGGCGACACCGTCATGGACAGGCCCAACCCGAACACCACGAGGCCGGGCAGAAGCTGGGTCCAGAAGTCGAACGCGACGTCGACACGGGTCATCAACAGGTAGCCCACAGCGGCGATGACGGGTCCGAGCGCCATGTACAGCCGGGGCCCGTGTCTGCCCGCAAGCGTGCCGAACCATCGCGCGAGGAAGAACGACAGCACCGGAATGGGAAGCGTCGCCAGCCCGGCCTTCGTGGCCGACATGCCCGCCGCCTCCTGCAGGAACAACGCCACCACGAGGGTGCCCAATGACACTGCGGCGTAGAGGAACACGGTGGCGAGGTTGCCGACGGCAAAGTTGCGGGCGGAGAAGATGTCCAGCGGCATCATCGGATTCGGTGTCCTGCGTTCCCACCACGGGAACGCGGCAAGACACCCGATCCCGATGATGAGAGCGGTCAACACCGCCGGATGCGTGAGGCCCAGCCGCTGCTCCTCGATGAGCGCGTACACCGCGCCGGTCAGGCCGACAGCGGTCAGCGCGGCGCCGACGACGTCGATCGACGCGGGCTTCGATGACGGCGCCTCCACCCGCGGCAGCTTGCCCGTCAGGTAGAGCGTGGCGGCCAACGGCACGAGGTTGACGCCGAAGATCCAGCGCCAGTTCAACGCGTCGACCAGAACTCCCCCGAGCAGCGGTCCGACGACGAAAGCCGTTCCCGTCCAAGCGGTCCAACTCCCGATCGCCCGCGCCTGCGCCGCGCCGGAGAAGCGCGCGTTGATCATCGCCAGCGAGCTCGGCACCAGGAATGCGGCGCCTGCGCCCTGCAGGCAGCGCGCCGCGACGAGCACCCAGCCGGTGGGGGCCAACGCGCACAGCAGCGACGACACCGCGAACACGACGAGCCCCGCCCGGAGGACGACCAACCGCCCGAAGGCATCGGAGATGGCGCCCGCGACCAGAATCAGTGCGCCGAGCGTGAGCAGGTAGCCGTCGATCACCCACTGCTGTAGCGCGAGGCCGCCACCGAAGTCCCTGCCGATGGCGGGCAGCGCGAGGTTGACCACCGAGCCGTCGAGAAACGCCACGAACGAGGCGAGGATCGCGACCGCCAGTAGCGGCCGGTCAGTGTCCTTTGGCGCCCCGGCCAACTAGGTTTCCCTGACCGCGTCCTCGGGCTCGGCGGCCCCGTCTGCGGGCGCGTATGCGTGCAGCGCACGCTGAGCCGAACGGATCGCCAGGTAGGTCGCCAGCGCGGCCACCGCCGTCAGCGGCCAGCCCATCGCGATACGCGCGGTCGCCAGCCATCCCGTCTCGTCGGCGTCGTAGAGGTGACGCTGGACGACGAACCGTGCGGCGAACACCAGGACCCAGGTGATCGTCGCGATGTCGAAGACCATCACGGCGCGGCGCACGTCCCGCCACGCGCGGTCGTGTCCGTTGACCCAACTCCAGATGTAGCCGACGATCGGTCGGCGGATGAGCACGGAGACCAGGAAGACCACGGCCCAGAACAGCGACATCCAGATGCCGTACAGGAAATATCCCTTGGACTCGCCCACGATGTAGGCGATCAGCGCGCAGATGCCCACGCCCATGAAGCCCGACACCGCGGGCTGCACGGACTCCTTGCGGACCAGCCGCCAGACCAGGATCAGCGCGGCCACCGCCAGCGCAGCGACGATCGCGGGCACGAGACCGAAGATCGAGGAGATCGGGACGAAGACCAGAACGGGCACTGACGAATAGATCAGGCCGCTGACGCCGCCCATCTGCGCGAGGATGGCTTGAGCGCCGGATTGCTTATCGGACACGAGTCAACGGTACGTGGCGGCCAGTGACCGGCCCTGACTACTTCTGAATCTCGTAGTGCGGGTTGTAGATCGCCTTGGTGCCGTTCTCGAGCTTTCCGACCCGTCCGTGCACCCGAAGCGTGCGGCCTGATTCGATGCCCGGGATCCGGCGCTGTCCGAGCCAGACGAGCATCACCGCCTCGGTGCCGTCGAACAACTCGGCCTTGATGCCGCCCGCGCAGCCCTTGGCGTTGGTCTCGACGCTGCGCAGCGTGCCGACCATCGTCACTTCCTGGCCTCGCTGACAGTCAACCGCTCGCTGGGCGCCCGTGCCTGCGGCCTCCTCGGACAACTCCTGTACGTCAAGTTGTTCCGGGTCGTCCGTCAGCCGACGTGTGAGCCGGCGCAGATACCCTTCGGCCGTTGCCATGGCCTCTCCTGCTTTTCTGTGAATCCACCGTGGATCCCCAACCAACGCCACGGTAGACCTGTTAGTTCCCTAATGCCACGATGGGGGTGACCCGCCACGCCGGTGATTTAAACCACACGGCACGATCGGATCATGACGGTGGATTTCGGCGGCCTGACGACGGTCCTGCTGCCGGGTACCGGATCCGACGACGACTACGTCTACCGCGCCTTCGCCGACCCTTTGCACGGCGCGGGCGCCGTCGTCGTGGCGCCCCAACCGCAACCCGACCGGCTGATCGACGGCTACGTCCGCGCACTCGACGACGCGGCACGGCTGGGTCCGATCGCGGTGGGCGGGGTGTCCATCGGGGCTGCCGTCGCGGTGAATTGGGCGCTGGCTCACCCGGGCCGCGCCGTCGCGGTGCTGGCCGCGCTGCCCGCGTGGACCGGCTCACCGGAGTCGGCGCCGGCCGCGCTGGCCGCCAGGTACACCGCCGACGTCCTTCGCAGGGACGGGCTGGTCTCGGCGACCTCACAGATGCGTGCCTCCAGCCCGCCGTGGCTCGCCGACGAGTTGGCCCGGTCCTGGCTGGGGCAGTGGCCCGCGCTCCCCGACGCGATGGAGACGGCGTCGCGGTACGTCTCGCCGACGCGCGCGGAGCTGGCGTCTCTGACGGTGCCGATGGGCGTCGGCGCGGCCACCGACGACTCGGTGCATCCGCTGCAGGTGGCGATCGAGTGGGCCGACGCCGCCCCGAGGGCGGCGCTGCGGACCGTCACGCTCGACGAGATGGGCGTGCGGCCATCGGTGCTCGGCGCCGCGTGCCTGAGCGCGCTGCAGGACGTCTAACAGCCGCTGAGTCCGTGGCGGCCGACTCGCGGCAGCGGCTCAGCCGCCGGTGATGGTGCGCAGCTGCTGCATCGCCGATCCGTGCTCGCTGCGGCGTGCGGCCGGCTGCGCCTCCGGCGGCGGCTGCTGCTGTTGTTGCTGGGCAGCGGCCTGCTGCGCGGCGGCCTGTTGTTCAGCAGCCACGCGCAACTGCTCTGCCATCGGTTCCGGCAGCTGCACCGGCAGGGGGGTCCGCACCGGCAGCGGTGTGTCACCGCGACGAACGACTGTGTCCGACAACGCTTCTCGTGCCTGATTACTCAACACGTCGATGGTCTCCTGCGGGCCGTTGACCACACAGCGGATCATCCAGCGGTAGCCGTCGACACCGATGAAGCGGACGACGCCTGCGGGTGCCGTGCCGACCACTTCGCGGCCCCACGGGCCGTCCTCGATACGGACGTCCGGCGTGTCCTTGCGCAGCGAGTCGGCCAGCTCTGTGGCCACCTCCCGCCACAGCGCCGAGCTCTTGGGTGCGGCGTACGCCGCGACCGTGAAACGACCGTTGGCCGTCACCACCCACACCGCGCTCGGCACACCGCCCTCGGTGAGCTCCACCTGCACCTGCCCCGCTTCGGGCATCGGGATGAGCACCGAGCCGAGGTCGAGCCGCGCGTGGGCGGCCGCCGCAGGGTCGTCGAAGTCGTCGATGTCGAACGGGCCGTCCAGCTCGTCCTCGTTTACGCCGCCAGCCGACTCGACCGCCTCATCG
>DATEIG010000732.1:0-4277 GCA_035279185.1 Mycobacterium sp. | reverse complement strand
CTGGTTCGGGCTGATCGTGTACCTGTTCCTGACCATGTTGGTGCTCGAGCCCGTCCGACTTGCGTTGCGGCGCTGGGTGAAACGGGATCGACAAGAGAGCGCCGAGCTTGATTCGTCGGAGGTTCGATGTCGCCGCCGGTGCGGCTCCGAGGTCACCCGCCGCGTCTTCCTCGCGAGGGCAAGCGCCGCCGCCGCAGGCGCCGCGTCGGTCGGCCTGGTCGGCGCGGGCATGGCCAGCGCGCTCGGCCCACCCGGCGTCCTGCGGGTCCCGGTTCGGCTGCGCCGCCTCGATCCCGCGTTCACCGGGTTTCGGATCGCGGTGGTGTCCGACATCCACCTCGGGCCGCTGGCAGGCCGCGGCCACACCGAGCGCATCGTCTCGATGATCAACGAGACGGAGCCGGACCTCGTCGCGATCGTCGGCGACCTCGTCGACGGGACCGTCGGGGAGCTCGGGGCCGCGGCGGCGCCGCTGCGGGACCTGGCGTCGAAAGACGGGGCCTTCTTCGTCACCGGCAACCACGAGTACTTCGTCGACGACACCGGGTCCTGGTTGCGCGAGCTCGAACGGCTCGGTGTGCAGCCGATGCGCAACGAGAACACCGCGATCCGCCGCGGTTCGGCGGCCTTCGATCTCGCCGGCGTCAACGACATCGCCGGTGAGGAGCACTCCGACCCGCCCGACCTCGACCGCGCGCTGACCGGTGTCGACGGGTCACGGGCGACGATCCTGCTCGCCCATCAGCCGGTCCAGGTGACGCAAGCCGCCGCCCGCGGCGTCGACCTGCAGCTGTCGGGACACACGCACGGCGGCCAGATGTGGCCGTTCCACTACATCGTCCGTGCTGTCCAGCCGTCACTCGCCGGGCTGTCCACCGTCGACGGCACGCAGCTGTACGTCACCCGGGGCGCGGGCTTCTGGGGCCCGCCGCTGCGAGTCGGCGCGCCGCCGGACATCACCGTCATCACGCTGCAGGCGGGTCCTTAACAACTCGTAATATGTGGCCCCGTTTCGCCTCGTCGACGCTCGGGTAACAAACTCGCAACGCCACAGACAGGCGGCGTAACCCACCCTCACCTGGGAAGGCGACCCCGATGCTCGAATTCATCTGCCCCACCTGTGGCATCTTCAGCCTGGAAAGCGAATCGTGCGGATCGTGCGAGACCGCCACCACCGAGGACCTCGCCGCCTGACTCCCTCGATCGACCTCGCGAGTCGGCTTCTCGATATCAGGCGGATCTACCACGAGCCCGGCATCGACCGGTTCGATCGTGCACGTCAGGTGCTCGACCGCTACCCCGACGCTGAACTGATCGAAGTCGTTACGCACCAAGCGATTCCGGGTCTCTACGGAAACGAGGGCAACGTTGAGGACTGGGTGCGCAACAAGCGTGAGGTTCTTGTCCTCGGCGAGAAGAAGAGCCTGTCCGCGCGGCGCAACGAGCGGTCCAGCGACTGGATCGCCCCCTCCACCGCCAACGGCTGCGCGATGGCGTGCTCCTACTGCTACGTCCCGCGGCGCAAGGGTTACGCCAACCCGATCACCGTCTTCGCCAACATCGACAAGATCCTCGGCTACCTCGAGCGCCACGCCGCGCGTCAGGGCGTGAAACCGGAGCCCAACCAGTGCGACCCGGTCGACTGGGTCTACGACATCGGCGAGAACAGCGACTGCTCGGTCGACGCGATGGTCTCCGACAACGTCGCCGACCTGGTCGGGCTCTTCGCGCGAATTCCCAACGCCAAGGCCAGTTTCGCCACCAAGCTCGTCAACCGCGACCTGCTCGACCTCGATCCGCGCGGCGGCACCCGTGTGCGCTTCAGCCTGATGCCCGCCGCGACCTCCAAGCTCGTCGACATCCGCACATCCAAGATCGCCGACCGTATCGCCGCGATCGACGACTTCGTCGACGCCGGTTACGAGGTGCACCTCAACTTCAGCCCCGTCGTCGTGCACGAGAACTGGCTGACCGACTGGGCCGAGCTGCTCGACCAGATCGCCGACGGCACCAGCGAACGGACGAAGGCGCAGCTGGCCGCCGAGATCATCTTCCTCACCCACAACGAGGGCCTGCACGACGTCAACCTCGGCTGGCACCCCAAGGGTGAGGACCTGCTGTGGCGGCCAGACCTGCAGCAGGTCAAGCGAAGTCAGAGCGGCCAGTGGAATGTGCGCTACAAGAGCCCGTGGAAGGGGCGCTGGGTGGCCGAGCTCTCCGACCTCATCGCCGACAAACTGCCGACCTGCCGGATCCGCTACGCCTTCTGACGGCGGGCGCGGGCGCGCCGCTTGCCTTCGTGCATCGCGGCCACCCGGGCGACGGGGATCGTGCGGCCCTGCTCGATGAGATCGCCCGGCAGCCGCTGAGGCTTCGGCATCGACTCCGCCCACGGGTCGCGTCCACCGAGCACCTCGATCGCGGTGCGCACCGTGAAGTCGGCGGGCCGGGCGCTGTCCAGGTCCGACCAGGCCAGCGGGAAGGACACCGGTGTGCCCGGCCGCAGGCGCGGGCTGTAAGCGGCCGCGACCGTCGCGCCGCCCGCCCGGGTGGAGTCGACGAACACCTTGCCGCCGCGGTCGGCGACGATGAACGCCGTCGTGGCCACGCTGGGATCGAGCGCCTCCGCACGGGCCGCCAACGCGCGCGTCGCTGCGGCGACATCGTCGGCCGGTGCGGTTCCATCGATCGGCACGAACACGTGAATTCCTTTGGCGCCGCTGGTTTTCACGGCACCGGCCAGCCCGCTGTCGGCCAGCGCCTGCCGGACCAGATGGGCGACCGCTACCACGGCCGCGAAATCGTCGTCGGTCGGCGGATCGAGGTCGAGCACCATGTGGGTCGGTAGGTAGATGTTGTCGGCCAGACCCAGCGTCGGGTGGTACTCGACCGCACGCTGGTTGGCGAACCAGAGCAGGGTGCGCCGGTCGTCGCACAGCGCATAGTGCACTTCGCGTTTCGACGCCTCCGCCCACATCGGAACGGTCTTCACCCAGTCCGGCGTGTACTTGGGAACGTTCTTCTGCATGAACGGTTTCTGGTCGCGCAGCACCCGAAGAACCGTCAGCGGTCGGCCGGCGAGGCCGGGCAGCATCCGGTCGGCGACGGCGTCCAGGTAGTCGACGAGGTCGCGCTTGGTGGCCCCCGCGTCCGGGCTCAGCGGCTGGTCGAGGTTGGTGAGCTTGACCCCCGCACGCTCCTCTTCGGTGCCCACCCCACCGACACTAGGCGCTCGTGCTTGTGACCAGAAGATCGCCGTAGCCTGGCGGTGTGGGACTGCTCATCGTCCGGATCGTCGAGTTGTTGATCGTGCTCGTGCCTGTGATCGGCCTGATCTACGGCGGCTACAAGGCGGTGTCGAAGGTGCGGGAGCGCCCCGAGGTCGACGACAGCCGCGCACCGGGGCTCGGCGCGCCGGAGACCGAGCGGCGCAACAGATCAGCGCAGTGGCAGGCCATCATGCGGATGGTGCGCGAACACGACCGGACCGACACCCGCTGGCTCGACTACGAGATCGACGTCAGCAAGCTGCTCGACTACCCGCTGATGACCGACATGCGCGACCCGCTCACGCAGCGGTTCCACCGCGCCAAGCTGCGCGCGGACATGCTGCGTCCCGCGGATGCAGGCGACCTTCTCGACGACAGCGAGGCCGCGCGCCAGTATCTCGATGCGGTCGAGGAGTACGTGACGGCGTTCGACGTCGCGGAGGCCGAAGCGATCCGGAAACGGCGCAGCGGGTTCTCCCGCGAGGAGCAGCAACGCCTGTCGCGCGCCCACGGTGCGATGCGGATCGCAACCGATTCCGCCGCCACGCCGCAGGAGCGGGAACGCGCGTTCGACGTCGCGCGTCGAGAGCTCGACGGGCTGGTCGTGTTGCCCGAGCGCACACGCGCCGCGATCGAACGTGGCATCGCGGGCGAACTCGACAGCTGACTACTGGATGCCCTGGGTCAACAGGGCTGCCAGCGCCGCAGAGTCTCCCGAGATCGATACGCTGCCGCCGCGCGTCCACGCCCACAGGGCGAGATCCTCGGCCGACCCGCTGACGGTGGCGGTGGGCTCACCTGCTGTGGCGCGCACCGCGCGCGGAGCGGACTGCCCGTCCGACGCGACCCACGTGCCGACATCGACGAGCCACTTCGCACCTGTGTCGGCGGCGACGAACTCCACCACGTCGCCCGACCGCGCCGACGCGCCCTCGGGCATCCAGCCCCACATCACGTCGACGGCGTGGTCGACAGCGCCCGCGGCGACGTCGGCGGCGATGGGCCCCA
>DATEIG010000731.1:0-11340 GCA_035279185.1 Mycobacterium sp. | reverse complement strand
TCGGAGGGCGCCGTCCATGTCGCAGATCAACTGGGTCCGCTCCACGTTCGTCGGCGCCATGTTGGGCGGGTTCGTGTGGGCTGTCACCAGCGGTCTGGCGATGTCCGATGTCCCCGAAATACCCTGGGGCGCACGGACCGTGACCTTCGCCGTCGCCATCAACGCAGCGCTGCTCGTCGCGAGCGGGCTGCTGTGGCGCCGCGACGAGAAGCGAACGCTGGCCGCGGCGCTGTGGATCGTGCCGTTCGTCGGAGTCGCGTTCCTCGCCGCCGTCTACACGGTCGGCGGAATCGGTCGGCTGTTCGGTGCGTGAGATGGACCGTGAGAGGGATGAGGTCGAATGGTCGACCGCGAAGACCCCGCGGCCCAACGATTTCGCGGAGGCGCAGCGCAAGCCCTTCTCGCTGCTGGTGGGGCTGACGATCGGCCTCATGCTCGCCTGGCCTGCGGGCGCGTTGGCCCCGATTCTGGGGCCGCTGCCACCGCTTTTCGTCGGCGGGGTGGTGATGCTGGTCCCGCGCCTGCAGGCTGTTGCGCTGGGGATGGTCGCCGCGGCGCTGGGGGTCTTCGTATTCCTGGTGACGGGGCTGCTGCTCGTGGTGATCTTCTAGTGCCTGATCATTCCTTCGAGTAGTCGAACGACAGCCAGCGCCGTGGCCGCATCCGGATGACGACCGACGTCTGGGTGAGGTTCTGATCGGTGAACTGGTTGCCGTCCTGCTCGCCCAGGTAGCGCACCGCGATCCGGCGCACCTCGGCATCGTCGGCCGGTCCGATGCTCGTGACGTCGCCTTCGGCGGTGACGTATCGATAGGGCGGCTGTTCGTCCTGCGCGGTGATCGAGAACCGGCCTGCGGCTGCGATGAGCCGGTGCTTGAGGGAGCCCGACTCCGTCCACAGCTGCACTTCGCCGCCGGGGACGTAGCTGTACCAGATCGGGACGCTCAGCGGGGCCCGGTCGGGGCGCTCCACCGCGATGACGCCCACGTGCACGTCGGACAGGAACTTCTGGCGCTCGTCGCTCGACATCGTCGTCATGGCGGGAGCAACTGCCCCTGTCGACGCGGCATTCCCTCGACGGTGCACCGCCGCCGACCTCGGAGCGATACTTTCGGTTCTGTGAGCGAGAAGACGACATGCGCCGTCGTGGGCGGCGGTCCCGCGGGTCTGTTCCTCGGGCTGATGTTGGCGCGGGCCGGCGTCGAGGTCACGGTGTTGGAGAAGCATGCCGACTTCCTGCGCGATTTCCGCGGCGACACCGTGCATCCCGTGACGATGCGACTGCTCGACGAACTCGGTTTGTTCACCCGGTTCGCCGAACTGCCCCAAAGTCGGGTCGAGAAGGGCGAATTCGAGGTCGACGGCAGCACATACACGCTCGTGGACTTTCGTCGGCTGAAGCAGCCGCACCCGTATGTGGCCATGGTGCCGCAGTGGGATCTGCTCGACCTCATCGCGGACACCGCGGCGGCGGAGCCGACGTTCACGTTGCGGATGAACACCGAGGCGACCGGACTGCTGCGCGACGGCGGCGCGGCCACCGGAGTGCGGTACACCGGTCCGGACGGCCCGGGTGAGCTGCACGCCGACCTTGTCGTGGGCTGCGACGGCCGCACGTCGGTGATACGTCGCGATGCCGGCCTGCCGATCCGCGAGTACCCGGTGCCGTTCGACGTGCTGTGGTTCCGCCTGCCGCGCGAAATGGACGGCCAGTACTCGCTGATCCCGCGCACCAAACCCGGGCGGGCGTTGATCATGATCCCGCGCGAAGGCTATTTCCAGGTCGCCTACCTCATTCCGAAGGGCACTGACGCCGCGCTGCGGGCGCGCGGGCTCGAGGCTTTCCATGCCGAGCTCGCCGAGCTGATGCCCGAAACGTCGCCTGCGGCGATCACGTCGTGGGACGACGTCAAGATGCTCGACGTGCGGTTGGACCGGCTGGGTCGGTGGCATGACGACGGGGTGCTCTGCATCGGCGATGCGGCGCATGCGATGTCACCCGTCGGCGGGGTCGGGATCAACCTCGCGATCGCCGACGCGGTGGCCGCCGCCGACCATCTGGCGGAGCCGCTGCGCACCGGGCGGCTGACGGACAAGGACCTGGCCGCCGTACGGCGCCGCAGGATCGTGCCGACGGTGGCGACCCAGACGCTGCAGCGGGTGCTGCACCGGCAGGTGCTCGCACCGGTGCTCGGTGGCCGTCAGGCGACCCCGCCGGCGGCCCTGTTGAAGGCGATCGAGCGGGTGCCTGCGCTGACAGCCGTCCCGGCGTACCTCGTCGGTGTGGGGCTGCTGCCGCAGCACGCTCCCGACTTCGCCCGCCGTTAGGTCTGCGCGGGCAGCACGTGGTCGGCGACCTTGTCGGTGGAGAGGCAGAGCGAGCAGACGAACGCGTCGTGCGTCTCGCACTTCATCATGTCGGGCCGTTCGAAGTCGTGATGGCAGACATGGCATTTGAGGTGCTCGCCCGACGGGTTGCCCAGCTCGTCGTACATCGGCAGGTCGATGCCGTCGTCGGTGCGCCGCAGGTAGTAGCGGCCCTTGGTGGCGATCGCGAAGATCGGCGGTAGCACCAAGCCGAGCCCGATCGCGACAAGCGGCGAGTACGGCCGGATGCCTTCGCCGAGGCCGCCGAAGAACGCGAGGATCGACACGCCCGCGGCGATCAGCATCGAGCCGAAGCCGACGGGGTTGAAGGCGTACAGCATGCCGCGGCGGAACTCCGGCGCCTGCGGCGAGATCTTCAGCAGGTACTTGTTGAAGACGATGTCGGACGCCACCACGACCACCCACGCCATACCGCAGTTCGCGTAGAAGCCGAGGATCGTGTTGAGGAAGTCGAACATGTTGGCTTCCATCAGGATCAGCGCGATCAGCAGGTTGAAGCCGAGGAACACCAGCCGACCCGGGTAGCGCTTGGTGACGCGGGTGAACGAGTTCGTCCACGCCAGCGAACCCGAGTAGGCGTTGGTGACGTTGATTTTGATCTGGCTGATGACGACCAGCACGACGGCGAGCGTCATGGCCAGCCAGCCGGGCAGGAAGTTCTCGTAGATCTCGAGGAACTGGTGCACGGGCTGGTTGGCGATGCCTGCGCTGTCGGCGACGTTGGCGATCAGATAGACGGCGAGGAACAGCCCGACGACCTGCTTGATGGCGCCGAAGAACACCCAGCCGGGGCCGGCGAGGATCATCCAGGTCCACCAACTGCGCTTGTTCTCAGGCGTTTTCGGCGGCATGAAGCGCAGGTAGTCGATCTGCTCGGCGATCTGCGCGATCAGCGACAGGCAGACGCCCGCGGCGAGCAGCGTGTAGCCGAGGTTGAAGCCGCCCGCACCCTGCTCGCCCTGGTAGGCGAAGAACTGGCTGACCGATTCGGGATGGCTGACGACGAGGTAGACGAACGGCGCGACCATCAGTATCAGCCACAGCGGCGTCGTCCAGACCTGAAGTGTGGAGAGCACTTTCATGCCGTAGATCACCAGCGGGAAGATGATCAGCGTCGACACCGCGTAGCCGACCCACAGCGGGATGCCGAGACCGAGCTCGAGGCCTTGGGCCATGATCGAGCCCTCGAGCGCGAAGAAGATGAACGTGAACGTCGCCATGATGACGTTGGTGACGACCGACCCGTAATAGCCGAAACCGCTGCCGCGGGTGATCAGGTCGAGGTCCATGTTGTACCGCGCGGCGTAGTACGCGAGCGGGAAGCCGGTCAGGAAGATGACGACGGCGAAGATCACGATGCCCCACAACGCATTCGTGGTGCCGTAGCTGATGCCGATGTTGGCGCCGATCGCGAAGTCGGCCAGGTAGGCGATGCCGCCGAGCGCGGAGATGCCCACGACGCCCGTCGACCACTTGCGGTAGCTGCGCGGGGCGAACCGCAGCGTGTAGTCCTCGAGGGTCTCCTTGGTCGCCGTCATGGTGTCGAGGTCGACTTCGGCGACCTCGTTGACGGGCTCTCTGCTCACGTCTTGAGTCATTCGGCAAAGCTAGGATCGCTTTGTTTCTGATCCGTTGCCGCCGTGTACCGGCTGTGAGTTACCGGTTACGTCAATATGTTTGACGCCGGGTCAGGCGTTGAGCGCGCTGCCCTTGCGCCACTGGTCCCATGGCACCGACCAGTCGCCGCCCTGCGCGACGGTGAGCGGTGGGCCGCCGGTGTTGCGCACCTCGACGATGTCGCCGGGCTGCGCGAAATCGAAGAACCAGCGGGCGTTTTCGCTGTTGAGGTTCAGGCAGCCGTGGGAGACGTTGGTGTTGCCCTGGGCCCACACGGTCTCGTTCAGCTGGTGCAGATAGATGCCGTCCATGCTGATGCGCGTGGCGTAGTTGACGGTCGTGCGGTATCCGCCGCCGCCGGTGAGCCCGTAGGTGGTGGAGTCCATGACGACGGGGTTGGCCTTGTCGAGCACGGCGTAGGTGCCCGGCGGGGTCCAGAAGTGCAACTCCTTGCCGTTGACGACCTGGGTGCCGCCCATGCCCATCGACGTCGGCATCGTGCGCACCAGCCTGCCGTTGTCGAACACGCTGACCTGTTTGGTCTTGTCGTCGGCGACGGAGACGTGCGCGTTGCCGATCTTGAAAGAGACGTGTTTGTCGGCTTCGCCGTACATGCCGTCGCCGAGATTCGCGCCGTAGATGTCGGCGGTGACGTCGACAGAAGTATTTGCCGGCCAGTACTTCTCGGGCCGCCAGTGGGCTTCGTAGTCGCTGATCCAGTTCCAGGAGCCGTTGACGGGCACGCTGGAGGTGACGTGCAGGCGCTTCTCGGCGGCGACCTTGTCGGTGATGGGGTCGTCGAAGTAGGCCTTGATGACGGTGCCGACGCCGTAGGTGCTTCCGTCGACGAGCGAGAACCCGGCGAGCGTGTTGAGGTTGACGTTGGTCAGGCTCTCGGGCGACAACGTGGTGAAGCTCGACGTCTGACGCGTCGGCATGCCGCCGGGTCCGCGGGCGGCGACGGTCATCGTGTAGGTGCGCCCGTACTTCAGCTGTTCGGTGGGATGCCAGCCCGTCCGGCCGGGCGTGAGGGCGCCGGGAACGGTCTCACCCCAGTCGTTGACCATCTCGACGGTGTCGATGGTGCCGCGGAACGCGGCGACGGACACCGGGGACGCGGGGTCGACGTCAGCGGCCTGCGCCTTGGGGAACACGCCGAGCGCGGCCGGCTGCGGAGGCTGGGGTTTGGGCGCGCTGACGGTCTGCGCGGCGCTGGCGACCTGGCACTGCGTCGAGCAATGAGGGGTGGTGTCGGCGACGTCTCCGGCAAGCAGTACCACCGCGGCGGCGGCAGCTGCAGCGGCGGTGACGCGGACGCGACGGGACCAAAACAAAAGCACTCCAATGTGGGTCGGCATGGGCCGGATAGTCGGTCAGGGTGAAACCCGACCGGGCCACCACTATAAGGCTTTGAGTTCGTACCCGCGGCGCGGCTTCATTAAGCCTTTCTGGCAAGTTCGAACACGGGGATGACACGGTCGGTGCGCTTCTCGTACTCGCCGAAGCCGGGCGCGCGCTGCTTGACGATCTCGTAGATTCGGTCGCGTTCCTCGCGCGGGAGTTCACGGGCGGTGGCGGGCCGCGGCGGGTCGGCGCCGATCTCGACCTGGACGTCGGGATGGGCGCGGATGTTGAAGACCCACGCGGGACTGCTGTCGCGGCCCGCGGCGGAGCCGACGATGTAGATCGCGTCGTCGATGTCGAAGTAGCCGATGAGGTTGATGCGCTCGGCGCCGCTCTTGGCGCCCTTCGACGTCAGGATCAGAAGCGGGAAGCCCTCGAACTGACCGCCCACCTTGCCGCCGTTGGTGCGGAACTCCTCGATGTTGCGGGCGTTGAAATCGCGTTCACCGGCCAAGTCGTCGTCAGGCATGGCTCCATGGTGGCACGGCCTGCCGCCGCGAAAGAGAACCCATGGTCGTCGATCGGCCGATTCCGCGACCCTGGGTGCTATCTCGCGCTCACACCGTTGCGGCCGGCGGCGGGCCCACTTCTTCTTCCAGCGCCCGGATGACGCGGGCCAGTTCGTCGACGATCCAGCTGTCGCTGCGGCTGCGGTAGACGTCGAGCAGCGAGCGGTAGTACCAGAGGTGGTCCTGCGGGTTGGTGGTGTTGAACCGCTGCCACACCTGCGGCCCGTGGCGGCGCAGGTCGCGCAGGATGGCCCGCGCGTTGTCGAGCTTGTCCGCCATCGACACCCGGATGGCGGCGTCGGACGCCTCGTGCAGGTGCGCGACGTAGTTCTCCTTGCGCTGACGCCACGGCGGCTTCGGCGTGACGACGGTGTCGCTGCACTCGTCGACGATCGTCGCGACGTCGCGGCCGAACCGCTTCTCGATCTCGTCGAGCGTCGCGTCACCGCCCTGGTCCTCGGCGGCGTCGTGCAGCAGCGCGGCGATCGCCTCGGTCTCGGTGCCGTCGGCCTCGATCACCAGCCCGGCCACCGACAGCAGATGGCCGACGTAGGGCACCTCGCTGGCCTTGCGGGTCTGGGTGTTGTGCAACTCGGCGGCATAGCTCAGCGCCTCCTGGAACCGCTCGGTCAGCCGCGGCGACGTCGTCGTCTCGCTCATGACGCCCTCCCTTCTCTCGTTGCCTCCACCTTCCCATCCAGCGCCGACGTAATCGCCGACAGCGTCATCGATTGATGACGGCTTCGGGCGTCACACCCACCCCGTAGTCTCAGCCTCGATGGCGTTTCACATCCATCGCGCTGAGCGCACCGACCTCCTCGCCGACGGCCTCGGCGCCCTGCTGGCCGACCCCCTGCCCGACCCGTTCGCCGAAGAACTCGTCATCGTCCCGGCCAAGGGCGTCGAGCGATGGCTGAGCCAACGGCTGTCGCATGTCCTCGGCCGCGGCACCGGGCAGGACGGTGTCTGCGCGGGCATCTCATTCCGCAACCCACGCTCGCTGATCGCTCAGATCTCGGTGCTGATCACCGGCACCGACGACGACGACCCCTGGCACCCCGACGCGCTCGTGTGGTCGCTGCTCGACGTCATCGACGCCAGCTGTGACGCCGATTGGTGCACCACCCTGGCCACCCACCTCGGCCACTACGAGGCGGGCGAGGAACGCGAACTGCGGATGGGCCGCCGCTACGCCGTCGCGCGACGGCTCGCCGGCCTCTTCGCCTCGTACGCACGGCAACGCCCGCAGCTGCTGATCGACTGGGAGGACGGCGGCGACGGCGGCGTCCCGTCCGACCTCGACTGGCAGCCGCACCTGTGGCGCGCCGTCCTGGACCGCGTCGACGCCGATCCCCCGCACATCCGCCACGCCAAAACGGTTGCCACACTTCAGGAGTCACCGGCCGACCTGCCGGAACGACTGTCGCTGTTCGGGCACACCCGCTTGCCCTCCACCGAAATCGAGCTCCTGCACGCGCTTTCCAGCCACCACGACCTGCACCTGTGGCTGCCCCACCCCAGCGACAACCTGTGGCGGTCGCTGGCCGACGTCGACGGCCACATCCCCCGCCGCGAGGACACCAGCCATCGCAGGGTCGGGCACCCGCTGCTCGCCACCCTCGGCCGCGACCTCCGGGAACTGCAACGCGGCCTGCCCGAACACCCGAAGACCGACGAGTATCTCGGCGCCCACGACCGCCCCGACACACTGCTCGGCTGGCTGCAGTCCGACATCACCGCGAACGAGATACGCCCAGAAAAGCGCACGCTGAAACCCGACGACCTCTCGGTGCAGGTGCACAGCTGCCACGGTCCGGCCCGCCAAATCGACGTCCTGCGTGAGGTTCTCCTCGGTCTGCTCGCCGACGACGAGACCCTCGAACCCCGCGACATCCTCGTCATGTGCCCCGACATCGAAACGTATGCGCCGCTCATCGTCGCCGGCTTCGGCCTCGGCGACATGATCTCGGGCGTGCACGCCGCGCACAAGCTGCGGGTGCGGCTCGCGGACCGGTCACTGGTGCAGACCAACCCGCTGCTTGCAGTGGCCTCGCAACTGCTCGCGCTCGCGAGCGGCCGCGTCACCTCCAGCGAGGTGCTCAACCTCGCCCAGGCCGCGCCGGTGCGCTCCCGTTTCGGCTTCACCGACGACAACCTCGAGGACATCACCCGGTGGGTGCGGCAGGCCAACATCCGCTGGGGCTTCGACCGCGACCACCGCAAACCCTACGGCGTCGACTTCGTCCAGAACACATGGCGTTTCGGCATCGACCGCGTCCTCGCGGGCGTCGCGATGTCGGACGACTCCCGCGCCTGGATCGAGGCCACCCTTCCGCTCGACGACGTCAGCAGCAACCGCGTCGAACTGGCCGGACAGCTGGCCGAGTACGTCGACCGCCTCGAACACGTCGTCGACTCCCTCACCGGCGCGAAGCCGCTGCGCGAGTGGCTCACCGCGCTTCAGACCGGCATCGACCTGCTGGCCCTCGTCGACGACGACGACGCCTGGCAGACAAGCCAATTGCAGCGTGAATTCGGCGATGTGCTGACGCACGCCGGCTCGCGTGACGACACGCTGATGCGGCTGCCCGATGTCCGCGCGCTCCTGGACCGCCACCTCTCCGGGCGCCCGACGCGCGCCAACTTCCGCACCGGCACGTTGACGGTGTGCACGATGGTGCCGATGCGGTCGGTGCCGCACCGGGTGGTGTGTCTGGTCGGCCTCGACGACGGCGTCTTCCCGCGGCTCGGTGTCGTCGACGGCGACGACGCGCTCGCCCGCGATCCGATGACCGGCGAACGCGACATCCGTTCCGAGGACCGGCAATTGCTGCTCGATGCGATCGGCGCGGCGACCGAGAAGCTCGTCATCACCTACACAGGCGCCAACGAGTACTCGGGGCAGGAGCGGCCACCCGCGGTGCCGCTGGCCGAGCTCCTCGACACCCTCGACCGGACGACCGAGCACGCGGCGCGCAAAAAGATCCTAGTCCGGCATCCGTTGCAGCCCTTTGATACTCGCAACGTCATCCCCGGCGAGTTGATCCCCGGCAAGCCGTTCACCTTCGATCCCGGCGTGCTGGCCGCCGCGACGGCCCGCTCCGCCGACCGCGCCGAGAAGCCGCCGTTCATCTCCGGCCCGCTGCCCGCTCCTGCGGCCGACGATGTCGTGCTCGCCGACCTGGCCGCGTTCTTCCGCGACCCGGTGAAGGGCTTCTACCGCGCGCTCGATTTCACGCTGCCGTGGGAGGTCGACGGTGTCGAGGACGCCATGCCCGTCGACATCAACGCACTCGAGGAGTGGACAGTCGGCGACCGGATGCTCGACGACATGCTCCACGACATGGAGCCTGCGCAAGCACGGGACGCGGAATGGCGCCGCGGCACCCTGCCACCGGGTCGGCTGGGCTGGCGCAAGGCGACCGCGATCTGCGAACAGGCGGTCCTTCTCGCCGACGCGGCACGGGCGTTCCGCGGCGCGAAGGCCGACGCCGTCGACGTGGACATCGACCTCGGCGGACGGCGGCTCACCGGCACGGTGTCGCCGGTGTTCGGCGAGCGACTGGTGTCGGTGACGTACTCGAAGATCGACGGGCGTCACTTCCTGCAGTCGTGGATTCCGTTGCTGGCGTTGATGGCTCACGAACCGAGCGTCGACTGGTCCGCGGTCTGCATCGGCCGCGCGAAGAAGGGCACGGCGCCGCGGATCGAGACGCTGCGCCGCCCGCGCGAGGCGGCCGTCGACCTGCTCGCCGACCTGGTCGCGCTGTACGACGAGGGCCGACGCGAGCCGTTGCCGCTGCCGGTGAAGACGTCGTTCGCGTGGGCGGAGGCCACCCACACCCACGGCGACCCGCACCGCGTCGCGGGGTACCGCTGGAAGTCCGACCGCTATCCCGGCGAGGACGCTGAGCCTGCCCACATCCGGACGTGGGGCGAGCGCGCGTGGTTGAACGTTCTGGTCGACGCGGGTCTCGGCGAGTACGCGTGCCGCCTGTGGCTGCCGATGCTGCGAGCGATGGACTCGTGAGCGCGCACGCGAGGAGCACAAGAACGTGATGGACAACTTCGACCTCCTGGGCCCGCTGCCTCCGCCGCGGTCGACCACCGTGCTGGAGGCCAGCGCGGGCACGGGCAAGACGTTCGCGTTGGCGGGTCTGGTGACGCGCTACATCGCCGAGGGCGAGGCGACGCTCGACCAGATGCTGCTGATCACATTCGGTCGGGCGGCGACGCAGGAGCTGCGCGATCGCGTGCGTCGCCAGATCGTCGACGCTGTGGTCGCGTTCGACGATCCGATGGCCGCCGGCGACAACCAGGTCATCACGCATCTGCTCGACTGCCCCGCCGACGAGCGCGCGCTGCGCCGCGAACGCCTGCGTGACGCGTTGGCGGCCTTCGACGCCGCGACGATCGCGACCACGCACCAGTTCTGCCAGATGGTGCTCAAGTCGCTGGGGGTGGCGGGCGACAGCGATTCCGGTGTGACGCTGGTGGAGAGCCTCGACGAGGTGGTCGGCGAGATCGTCGACGACCTGTACCTGCGGCACTTCGGCCAGGAGCGCGACGATCCGCTGCTGGGCCACGCCGACGCGCTGCGGCTGGCACGCGAGGTCGTCAAGCATCCGGCGACGGGGTTGCGGCCGAAGGAACCGCCGCCCGACTCGCGCGCCGCGGTGTGCGTCGCGTTCGCGAAAGACGTGCTGGCCGAACTGGAAGTGCGCAAACGGCGTCGCGGCATCATCAGCTACGACGATCTGCTGACACGGCTGGCCGACGCGCTCGACGCCGACGATTCACCGGCTCAGCTGCGGATGCATCAGCGGTGGCCGATCGTGATGGTCGACGAGTTCCAGGACACCGACCCGGTGCAGTGGAAGGTGATCGACCGCGCGTTCTCGAAGCGCTCGACGCTGATCCTGATCGGCGACCCGAAGCAGGCGATCTACGCGTTCCGCGGCGGGGACATCGTCACCTACCTCATGGCATCCGAGACCGCGGGCACCCGGATGACGCTCGGCAAGAACTGGCGCAGCGACGCCGTGCTGGTGGACCGGCTGCAGACGCTGCTCGGCGGCGCGCAGCTGGGCGACGAGCGGATCATCGTCCACGACGTCGAGGCGCAGTATCAGGGCTCGCGGCTGCAGGGCGCTCCGTGCGACGACCCGTTCCGGCTGCGTGTGGTGAAGCGGGAGAAGTTCGGCCGCAGCGGAACTCGCACGATCGCCATCGACGACCTCCGTGTGCACATCCCCAAGGATCTCGCCGCCGACATCGGCAGCCTGCTGGCTAGTGACGCCACGTTCGACGGCCGACCGCTCGAGGCGCGCGACGTCGCGGTGATCGTCGAGAGCCATAAGGACGCCCGCGCGTGTTACCGCGCGTTGTGCGAGGCGGGCATCCCCGCGGTGTACACCGGCGA
>DATEIG010000730.1:0-4128 GCA_035279185.1 Mycobacterium sp. | reverse complement strand
CTCGAGGGCGCGGACGTGTTCGTGCACAACGAGGGGCTGATCAAACAGCTGCCGACGCCGCTGTCGGTGCACGTGTACCGCCTGGTGTGGCGGCAGATCATCCTGTTCGCGCACAACATCGTGATCTTCGTGGTGATCGCGATCGTCTTTCCCAAGCCGTGGAACTGGGCCGATCTGGCGGTCATCCCCGCGCTCGGTTTGATCGTGCTGAACTGCGTGTGGGTGTCGCTGTGCTTCGGCATCCTGGCCACCCGTTACCGGGACATCAGCCCGCTGCTGTTCAGCCTCGTACAGCTGCTGTTCTTCATGACGCCGATCATCTGGAACGAGGCCACGCTCGAACATCAGGGCGCGGGCAAGTGGGCGAAGATCGTCGAGCTGAACCCGCTGCTGCACTATCTCGACATCGTGCGGGCGCCGCTGCTCGGAGCCGACCAGGAACTGCGGCACTGGGTGGTCGTGTTGGTGCTCACCATCGTCGGCTGGATCTTCGCTGCGCTTGCGATGCGGCAGTACCGGGCCCGGGTGGCGTACTGGGTTTAGCCGTTCACAGGCACTTCACAGTTCGCTCGGGCGTTAATGAACCATGAGCATTCCGCCATATGAGCCACCGAAGTCTCCGCCGCCCACCACCGCGGGCAACACGCTGCTGTGCCCGAAGTGCGCCGGAGTGATGAAGACCTACGAGCGCAACGGCATCCATCTCGAGCAGTGCGACACCTGCCGGGGCATCTTCCTCGACTTCGGGGAGCTGGAGTCGCTGACCCAGATGGAGAACCGGTTCGTGCAGTCCGCGCCGCCGCCTCCGCCGCCCATGCAGCAGGGATACGGCTACGACTACGGCCCCGGTTGGGGGCACCGCGGCAACAAGCACTACCGCAAGCAGGGCTTCGGCAGGCTGTTCTTCTCCAGCTAGCGCATGCGGGCGCAGGCCGCGACGATCAGGTCGTCATCGGGGTGATGGGCGGCGGCCTGCACCACGGCCGCGCGTGCGAACGGTTCCAGAACCGGCCAGGGGTCGCCCGACGGAAGCGCCGGGCCGTGCGCTGCGCGGTACGCCTCGAGGAAGAGGTGCCAGTCGTCGTCGGGGATGAGCCCCGCCGCCCAGAACCCGCCCGGCCTGGCCAGGTCCCATGCCGGATCGCCGACGCCGATGTCGTCGATGTCGATCAGGAGCCATGGCCCTTCCGGCCTCCTGCCGAGCTGACCGAGATGCCAGTCCCCGTGCACGAGCGTCGCCGGACGATTCGGTGAGCCGGCCCGCCACACATCGGCGGGCAACGAGGCGGCCGCGCGGCTGATCGTCGGATTCCCGCGTGCCGCGTCGACCGCTCGTCTGAGGCGGTCTGGCCAGCCGTGAACGGGCGCGCGGCGCGGCACCGCTTCGGTGTGGAGTCGGGCCAGAAGGCGTCCGGCGTCGGCCCACGGAAGACTTTCAGGTTGCGGCGCAACGGCTTCCACACGCGGCCACCTGCTGCGCCACTGCCCGGCGATCTGCTGCGGGACAGCGTCGAGCGGCGACAGAAAAGAACCCGACTCCGCGGCGATGCGGAGCCGGGTTCTCAATGCCCTCGGGTCGGTGCCCGGCCGGTGCAGTTTGCACACCTCGTCGCCGTTGACGATGATCTGCGCGCCGGACCGGGTCTGCACCCTTGTCAGTATCAGCGCCGCGGCACTGCGGTGCGAACCGTCACGTTGATGCGGTTCCACGCGTTGATGGTGACGGCCATCGCGATGACCTGCGCCAGCTCCCGGTCGTCGAACACCGCGGCCGCACGTTCGTACACATCGTCGGGCACGCCGTCGGTGATCTCGGTGATGGCCTCGGTCAGCTTCAAGGCGGCCTGCTCCCGCTCACTGAACAGGTTGCCGGCCTCCTCCCATGCAGCGAGGACGTCGAGCTTCTGCTCGCTGACGCCGTGCTTGCGCGCGTCGACGAGGTGCATGTTCAGGCAGAAGCCGCAGTGGTTGATCTGGGAGGCGCGGATCTTGATCAGCTCGCCGATCTCGGGTTCGACGTCCTTGGCCGCGGCGGCGCTGAGCGCCATCATGGCGTCGAGCAATTCCGGTGACGACTTGTAGATCTTGATGCGGTGGTTGGCGTGGATGGTGTCGAGTGTCGTTGTCATGTCTTCGACGCTAGTGCGCAAAGACCCATCCACATGGTTCAATTCAGTGGTGACTTCGTGGGCCAATTCCGGCAGTCGCGACCTGCACCTCGACCTGCGCGAGGTCGTCACACCCGGCGCTCGCGGGTCTCGGGAACTGCTCCTGAGCGCCCTGCGTGACGCGGTCCGGTCGGGCCGATTGGCCAAGGGGTCGATGCTCCCGCCGTCCCGCAGCCTGGCCGCCGACCTCGGGTTGGCCCGCAACACGGTCGCCGAAGCGTACGCCGAACTGGTGAACGAGGGCTGGCTCGCGTCTCGGCAGGGCGCGGGTACGTGGGTGCTCAACGCGGGCGGCGGCCAGGTGGCGCCCCGTCCGCGTGGGACGCCCGCGGCGCCGGTGCACAACCTGATGCCCGGCTCTCCCGATGTGTCGCAGTTTCCCCGTAGCGAGTGGCTGGCGTCGACCCGTAGGGCGCTCACTCAGGCGCCGACGGAGGCGCTGCGGATGGGTGATCCGCGCGGCAGGCCGGAATTGCGTGACGCGCTGGCCGAGTATCTGACGCGGGCACGCGGCGTGCGGACGACAGCAGAGTCGATCGTGGTGTGCGCAGGAGTGCGCAATGCGGTCGAACTGCTCGGGCGCGTCTTCCGCGGTCGTGGGCCAATCGCGGTCGAGGCCTACGGGCTGTTCATCTTTCGCGATGCGCTGGCAGCAATCGAGGTGCCGACGGTGCCGATCGGTGTCGACGCGCACGGGGCAATCGTCGAAGAGCTCTCAGGACTTTCGGCTCCAGCGGTGCTGTTGACGCCGGCGCATCACAGCCCGTTCGGGATGCCGCTGCATCCGGCACGGCGCACCGCCGTCGTTGAATGGGCTTCGCACACGGGCGGCTATGTCTTCGATGACGACTACGACGGCGAGTTCCGCTACGACCGCCAGCCGATCGGCGCGTTGCAGGCCTTGTGTCCGGACCGGGTGGTCTACATGGGGTCGGCGAGCAAGAGCCTGTCGCAGGCGTTGCGAATGGGTTGGATGGTGTTGCCGGACAGTCTGATTGACGCGGTACTGGAGGCAGGAGGGGGCCAGCAGTACTACGTCGACGCACTGTCTCAACTCACGATGGCCGACTTCATCGGCAGCGGCAGCTACGACAAGCACATCCGCCGCATGCGCATGCGGTACCGCAAGCGGCGCGACACGCTGGTCGACGCGCTGTCGGGTTTCGACGTCTCGATCAGCGGCCTGTCCGCGGGGGTGAACCTCGTGCTGACACTGCCCGACGACACCGAACACGCGGTGCTGCGGCGAGCCGGCGAGGCGGGAATCACGGTGCAGGGGTTGTCGATCATGCGGCATCCGCTCGCCGGTCCGGAGGTGCCGAGCCCTGACGGTCTCATCGTCGGATTCGCCGCGCCCGCCGACCACGCGTTCGCCCGCGCCGTTGATGCGCTTTTGGCCGTGTTGGAGGCCACCGGGCTGGCAAGGTGATCGGGTATGAGCCCCTCGCAGCGTCGTCACATGAGCGTGTACGAGCGCACGTTGGAGAAGTTCGCGCGGATGCCCGTCGGGGACTGGTACATGAAGAAGGTCGCGCCGCGACTGGATCCTCCGCTGCTGCGGCTGACAGGCGGGCGGGTCAGTTCGGTGTACCCGGTGCCGATCATGTTGCTCACGACGACGGGCGCCAAGACGGGCCAGCCGCGGACGCTGCCGCTGTTGTACGTCACCGACGGCGATCATCTGATTCTGATCGCGTCGAACTACGGCAGGACGTCGCACCCGGCGTGGTACCGGAATCTGGTCGCGAACCCGCGGGCGGAGGTGCTCGCGGGCGCGTGGAGTGGCACCTATACGGCGTCGGAGATAACGGACCCGGCTGAGCGCGACCGCGCGTGGGATCTGGCGCTGGACATGTACGCCGGCTACGGCGACTACGAGGGCCGGGCGGGCGATCGCAGGATCCCGCTTATACGCCTGGACCGGGTGGCTCGCTGACGTTATCCACAGTCGTAATTTCAT
>DATEIG010000729.1:0-11089 GCA_035279185.1 Mycobacterium sp. | reverse complement strand
GGCAACGGAATCGCCGAAGTCGGACTCAACGTCGAGGGCTCCCTGCTGGAGCACGCGACGGGGCGCACGCTACTTCCCGCGCTGCACGCCTCCTTCAGTGCGGGGACGCTACTCGGTGCGGGGCTCGGCGCAGGAGCCATCGCGCTCGGCATGTCGCCGACCGTCCATTTCCTTCTCGTCGCCGCCGGGTGTGCAGCGGCAGCCGTTGTCTGTGTGCGGTTCCTGCCCGCCGGGGGAGGACGATCCTCGCACTACGGCAAGGACGAGGACGGACAGCCTCGGCAAGGGAAACCGCGATGGATGCAGTTGCGGCTCATCTTCATTGGGCTGGTGGTACTCGGGATGGCGTTCGCCGAAGGCTCTGCGAACGACTGGCTGCCATTGGCGATGGTCGACGGCTACAGCGTCTCGCCGGCCGCCGCGGCCTCCACGTACGCGGTCTTCGTCACCGCCATGACGATCGGCCGGGCGAGCGGAGGAATCATCGTCGACCGTGTCGGAAGGGTCGCCACCTTGCTGGCCACCGCGGTCCTCGGAATCATCGGGCTGGCGTTGGTCATCGCGCAGATCAACGTGGCGGTCGCATGGGTCGGCGTCGTCCTGTGGGCGATCGGCGCGTCGCTCGGCTTCCCGGTCGGGCTGTCGGCAGCAGGTGACGAACCGCAGGTCGCTGCCGCGCGCGTCAGTTTCGTCGCCGCCATCGGATACTTCGGATTCCTCGCCGGCCCACCGTTGATCGGTCTTCTGAGCCATCGATTCGGTCTGCTCGCCGCCCTGACGGCCGTGCTGATCGGCCTTGTCGTCAGCGCCGCCTTCGTGCCGGCCACCAGACGAAGTGTCGGAGTGTGAGCGCGCTCAGTACTTGAGACCGGTCTCGGCAACCCGCTTCCGCAAGTCGTCCAGCTTGTCGGCGTCGAGATCGCCGAATGGTGCGCGGGCAGACCCGAGGTCGAGCCCGACCGCCTGCGCGGCGGCCTTCACCGAGACGGCGTAGCCCTCCTTGCCGAGGAAATCGAGCACGTTCCACAGACGTTGGAAGATCTCGAGCGCTTCAGCGGTCTTGCCCGCCCTGGCCAACTCGTACACCGCAACGCATTCCTTCGGCGCGAAATTGGGTGCACCCCACACTGATCCGGCAGCGCCCGCGATGAATCCGGCGAGCACGATCGTGTCCCAGCCGACGAACGTGCCGACGACATCGCCGAGGTTGAAGATCAGGTCGTAGGCCTGTTCTATCGAACCGGACGTGTCCTTGACGAACCGGACACTGTCGGTGTGTTCGAGAAGTTCGCGGTAGAACTGCCGATCGAGGTTCATGCCGGTGACGGCGGGCAGGTTGTAGGCCATCACGGGAATGCCTGCGCCCTCGCCGACGGCGGCGAAGTATGCGATCACCTCGCGCCGGGTCGGCGCCTCGTAAAAGGGTTGCACCACCAACACCGCGTCGGCCCCCGCGTCGGCCGCGTGTCGGGACAACTCGACCGCCTCCGAGGTTCGTGTCGAGCCCGTCTGCGGTACCACGGGGACGCGTCCCGCGGTCTGGTCGATGACGATCTGGTTCACCCGCTTGCGCTCGTCGAAGGACATCGCGGCGAACTCCCCGGTGCTCCCGCCCGGGACCAGGCCGTGCAGGCCGTTGTCGATCAGGAAATCCACATGCTCGCGTAGCCGGCCCTCGTCGACCTCATCGTCGCTCGTGAACGGAGTCGAGACCGCGGCGAGGATGCCGCTGAGCTTTGTCGTCATGGAAGTCCTCTGGATCGGCGCCGGCGGGAACTGGCGAACGCTGGCGCTGTGGGTGATGTCACGATAACCTACTTGATGATTGTCGACAAGCGACAATGGCCAACGGTCACTGAGGACCGCCGGAGGGACGGCGATGAACGGTCGCACGCCTGGCTGGGCGCGCGGAGCGTCGACAGACGGCTTCGTGGCGCGAGACCTCGACGCTTTCGAACGCGCCATGATCGAGTTCGTGCTGTCCTGGGCGCCCTACGGTGACCCTCCCGAGGAGGACTGCCTCCCCCTCTTCGGAAAGACCCTCTCCGCGCTCAAGGCCGAGATCCGAGACTGGGTGGCGACACCGCGGTGCTGCAGTTCCGACAGTCGAACGCTGCTGATGCGCGTCGCGGCGGTGATCGGCTCGGTCGACCCGGAGACCGTCGAACACGAGGAGCTACATCCGTGATGTGCTCTCCCGGGCAACTCGCCGACGCGCTGCGTGCCCAACCCAGGATCGAGATGGCGAGCCTGCCGACACCGTTGACGTTCGCGCCGCGGTTCTCGGCGGCGGTGGGCGGCGAGGTTTGGCTCAAGCGCGACGATTTGACCGGCCTGGCGCTCGGCGGAAACAAGGCGCGGAAAATCGAGTATCTCCTCGGCAAGGCCAGGGCCGCAAGCGATGTCGACACCGTCGTGACTGTGGGCGCCGCGCAGTCGAACCACGCTCGCACGGTCGCGGCCGCTGCCCGGATCGCCGGCTGGGAGTGTCATCTGGTGCTCGGCGGTCAGCGGCCCGCCCGGCCGAGTGGCAACCTCGTACTCGACGTTGCGCTGGGGGCTGCGATGCACTTCGTCGACACGGAGTCCTGGGACGCCCTCGAGGCCCGGGCCGACGAACTCGCCGCGGATCTGCGTTCGCGGGGCAGGCATCCGATCGTCATCCCGATGGGCGGCTCGACCGCCGTCGGCGCTCTCGGGTTCGTCGGGGCCTACCTCGAACTGCTCGGTCAGCTGGACACGCTCGGCGTCGACCCGGTCGCGATCCTGCACGCGACGTCGACCGGCGGCACGCAGGCCGGGCTCGACTTCGCGCACCGGGTACTGGGCTCAGGACCCGACGTCATCGGGGTCGGTGTCGCGAAAACGGGAGCCGACCTGCGTGCGGAGGTGAGCCGGCTCGAGGCGGAGCTCGGCGGGATTCTGGGCCTCGACGCGGGTCCGGCCGATCCGACCGTGCTCGACGGCTACATGGGCGAGGCCTACGCTGTGCCGACCCCGGGGTGCGAGGCGGCCTTCGCCTCGCTGGCGTCGACAGAAGCCGTCCTCACCGATTTCGTCTACAGCGCCAAGGCGTTGCATGCGGTCGTCGATCGGGCCGCGTCGGCAGGCGGCCCCGTCGTGTTCTGGCATACCGGCGGTGTGCCAGCGCTGTTTTCCGCATCCACCGAGCTCCCCGGGTGGCGCCGACTGACCGGGTAGGCGCCGCGGCGATGGGATACTGGGGAGAACCCATGCCCACTTCATTGCCCTTGGTCTTCGACCCTCCGCGACGCGCGATGCCGCCGCGCCATTTCGCCGACCTCGACGAGGCCGGCCGCGCCGACGCGGTCGAAGGGCTCGGCTTGCCGAGATTTCGGGCGAAACAGCTGGCCAACCAGTACTACGGCCGGTTCATCGCCGACCCGAAGGAGATGACCGATCTGCCCGCGGCGGTGCGTGAACAGGTGGCCGAGGCGTTGTTCCCCCGGCTGCTCGACGCCGCCGCGGAGATCGAGTGCGACGCGGGGGAGACCCGCAAGATGCTGTGGCGTGCCGTCGACGGCACGACGTTCGAGTCGGTGCTGATGCGCTATCCGCAGCGCAACACGGTGTGCATCTCCTCACAGGCGGGGTGCGGGATGGCGTGCCCGTTCTGCGCGACCGGGCAGGGCGGTCTGAAGCGCAACCTGTCGACGGCCGAGATCCTCGAACAGGTGCGGGCCGCCGCCGTGGAACTGCGCGACCGTGACGGTGACGGCATCGCGCGCGGCGGTCGGCTGTCCAACATCGTCTTCATGGGCATGGGCGAGCCGTTGGCCAACTACAACCGGGTGCTCGCGGCGGTTCGCGGCATCACCGCCCCACCCCCGAACGGATTCGGCATCTCGGCGCGTTCGGTGACGGTGTCGACGGTCGGTCTGGCGCCCGCGATCCGCAAGCTGGCCGACGAGCGGCTCGGCGTCACGCTGGCGCTGTCACTGCATGCCCCCGACGACGAACTGCGCGACACGCTGGTCCCGGTGAACAACCGGTGGAAGGTGTCCGAAGCGCTCGACGCCGCACGCTATTACGCCGACGTGACCGGCAGGCGGGTGTCGATCGAGTACGCGTTGATCCGCGACGTCAACGACCAGCCGTGGCGGGCCGATCTACTGGGCAAGCGCCTCCACGGCGCACTGGGCCCGCTGGTGCACGTCAACCTGATTCCGCTGAACCCGACACCGGGCAGCGAGTGGGACGCCAGCCCCAAAACGGCGGAACGGGAATTCGTCCGACGCGTGCGCGAGCGCGGGGTGTCGTGCACGGTCCGCGACACCAGGGGCCGCGAAATCGCCGCTGCCTGCGGGCAATTGGCCGCTCAGGCCTGACCAGCGCGCGGTGAGTTGGTCGTCCACACCATCTCTTCGCGTAGATTTGTGCTGCGCCAACCGTCGGCGGTGCGGACCAGGTCGTGGTGGTAATAGCCGCCGAACGTGGCGAGTTCTGCGACGTCCGTGAAGCGCGTTGGGTTGTAGAACAGTGCGCGCACCTGCGCGGTGTCGCCGACGATCGTCGACTCGATGTTGGTGATGTAGTGCATGCTCATGGCCACTAGCTCCGAGAAGAGCCCGGTGAAGAACTCGATCGCCCCGTCGACTGAGCCGACGAACACATCGGCCGAGTAGTCGATGCGGGCGTCGTCGGTGAACACCGATCGGTAGAGGTCCCAGTCCTTTGTGTCCACGGCCCGGGCGTAGCGGTTCATCAGTGCGGCGATCTCGAGCTCGTCGCCGGCCCGTTGCGGCTCCATCAGCCGGCCGGTCTGATGCCGACCGCATGACGCAGCTGGGCGAGGAACTGGTCACCGTCGTCGCTGCGAACGATGTAGTGGGAGATGGCAACCCGGATGGCTGTCGCGGCCTTGATCTCGCTGTTGGCGCCCGAGAGCAGCTTGAGGAGGCGAGCGCGCATGATCGGGATGATCCTGGTGAGCTGCGCGATGACGACTTCCGGCTCGATGTCGACCAGTCGCACCCCGGAGTAGGACTGCTGATAGGAGACGATG
The DNA here is from genome assembly GCA_035279185.1 of Mycobacterium sp. Classification (GTDB taxonomy): domain Bacteria; phylum Actinomycetota; class Actinomycetes; order Mycobacteriales; family Mycobacteriaceae; genus Mycobacterium. The sequence continues at coordinate 6,063 of DATEIG010000729.1, read as the reverse complement.
AATCTCAGTGCCGCGTCCAGCTTTTCGGTGCCCCGCAAACCCGCGGTCGCGCGGCCGATGCCGTTGTCGAACATCTCCCGCTCGTAGACGCCGAATGCGTGCAGCAGTTCGGTTTTGTCGGCGAACCAGCGATACAAGGTCGGGCGGGAGACACCTGCCTGCAGCGCCACTTCCGACAGGCTGAGTTTGGTCTGTCCGCTGCGGCCCAGCACCTCTGCGGTCGCCACCAGAATGCGGCGCCTCGTCGACGTGTCCTCGGCGTCGTCCGACGCGTCGCGTCGAGCGTGCAGTGGATCGTTCACGTCAAGCCTCAATCGTCGGGTCAGAAGTGATCGTAGATCTTGCCCTCACAGCGATGCCCGCAGGAGTGCGACCGTGTCGAGGTCGTCGAGCGCGGCCGTGCTTCTACGCAGGCCCTCGAGCGCGATCGTTTCGGCCTGCATGCCGCCCGCACCTGCGACGATCAGCGTCGCGATGAAGGGGTACTGGGCGCCCATCCGGTATCGGCTCCAGAGGTCGTCGCGGGCCAGTTCGGGGCCGCCTGCGGCGGTGAGCGCCGCCCGGTACACGTCAAGCAGGTCGCGCTGGTGCGCCCGGCGATCGGCGGTGGTCATGCCGGTGATCAGGGTGTAGGCCAACTCGCGTGCGGGATTCCCCCGTCGCACGGCCTGCCAGTCCAACAGCCCCGCCTCGCCGTTGCGGAAGTACACGTTGCCCGGATGGGCGTCGCCGTGCACGACCGTGTGCGGCGGCCGATCGACCAGCCGGGCAATCGCGAGATTGTTCTCCATCAGGAACCGGCCGTTGCCGACCGGGATGTCGGTTGTCTCCGCCAGCCGGCGAGCCGACACCTTCGCCATCGATCCGACGATCAGCGTTGTGCTGTCCCCCGACGGGGTGTACGCCCAGTTCGGCACCCGCTCCCAGAACCGCCCGTGGAGGCGGCCGAGCACGTCGACCACCTGCGCGGCCTGGTCCGGCGAGAGCGGGTGCAGTGTGTCGGGGAACACGCAGTGATCGACAGCGAGATCCTCGAGCACCAACACGAAACGGCCCGTCAGCGAATCGAACACCGAGCCGTGGCATTTCGGCACGCCGGTCAACTGGGCTGCGATGTCGTCGTAGAAGAGGGTCTCGGTCCTGGCGAGCCTGCCCACTTCGCCCATGAGACGCGTCGCCACGGTTTCGGCGGGCATCTTGACGAACACGGAATCTGGCACGCCATCACCGGTCAGAGCCAGCCGCGCGCGAGACGAGGTGCCCGCATCGCCGTCGAGCACCGATGCCGACGCCACCGTGGCGCCCATGACCCGTGACAGGAAGCGAGCGTCGAGATCAGCGATCGTGCGAGGAAGCGAGCGCGTGCGGCCAAGGGCCAGATCGGTCGTGACCCGCTGCAGGCAGCGACCGAGATGAGCCGCCAACCCGATCGCGGGTCCGACCCGGCTCCCCGTCTGCGGCACGCGGTGACCTCCTAGTCTTGGCATGTAGCGAGGCAAGCTTTACAAAGTAGCTCGGAGTTGTAAAGGCTCTGAGAAAGGGTGGCCGATGGCGGGACCGTTGGAAGGCATCCGGGTCGTCGAGCTCGGCGTGTGGGTGGCAGGCCCGGCGACGGGCGGCATCCTCGCCGACTGGGGCGCCGACGTCGTGAAGATCGAACCGCCTTCCGGCGACCCGGCGCGCATGTTCGGTCGAATGCTCGGGCTGGAGGACGGCGGCAGCCCGCCGTTCGAGATGGACAACCGGGGCAAGCGCAGTGTGATGCTCGACCTCGGCACCGAAGACGGCAGGAATGCCGCGCTCGAGTTGGTTAGTGGCGCCGACGTTTTCATCACCAATATGCGTCCGGGTGCACTTCGCCGCGTCGGTCTGGACTTCGAGACGGTGGCCGAGTCCAACCCGCGTCTGGTGTACGGACTGATCACCGGCTACGGCGACGCCGGACCCGACGCCGACCGCGCGGCCTACGACGTCGCCGCCTTCTGGGCCCGTGCCGGGCTCGCGCATTTGTTGACACGGCCGGGTGACTCACCGCCGTTCCAGCGCGGCGGCATGGGGGACCATTCGGCGGGAATGACTTTGGCGGCAGCGGTTTCCGCCGCACTGGTCGCCCGTGCGCGCACCGGCGTGGGACAACTGGTGTCAACGTCGTTGTACCGACAGGGTGCCTACACCGTCAGCTTCGACCTCAACACGTTCCTGCTGACCGGACACGCCATCGCGATCGGGCAGCGCGAGAACATGGGCAACCCGTGCATGAACAACTACACCGCAGGTGACGGCAAGCGGTTCTGGATCGTGGGCCTCGACGTCGAGCGGCACTGGGGCCCGCTGTGTCGGGTCGTCGAGCGCCCCGACTGGCTGACCGCCTATCCGCGACCGCGCGACCGCGCGGCCAACTCGGCGGAGATCATCGGTGCCCTCGACGAGATCTTCGCGACGAAGCCGCTCGACGACTGGGCGGAACTGTTCGCCGCAGAACCGGACTTCTTCTGGTCGCCCATCAACACCATCGAAGACGTCATTGCCGATGAGCAGTTCCATACCGCGGGCGGCATCGTCTATGTGCCCGACGGCGACTCCAGCGTCCCGATGGTCGCGACGCCCGCCGACTTCCACGGCACCCCCTGGGAGGCCCGCTCTGCGGCGCCTGCCATCGGCGAGCACACCGAGGAAGTCCTGGCCGAACTCAGGTCCCGGCGCTCTTGATGCCCGCGGCGTGGCGTAGCTGGGCTAGGAACTGGTCGTCGTCGTCGCTGCGAACGATGTAGTGCGACACCGCAACTCGGACAGCGGTCGCGACCGCCAGCGACGCGTCGGGCCCGATCGCGAGGCGCTCGAGCCGGTCACGCATCAGCGGGATGACGCGCGCCAGGCGTCGGATGACCTGTGCGGGTTCGATGTCGATCATCCGCAACCCGGGATAGGACTGCTGGTATTCGACGATGACGCGAAGGGCGGCATCGAGCTTCTCGCCGTCGGGAAGTCCGGCGGTCGCTTCGTTGACCGCACGCTCGTAGTACCTGCGTTCCCAGACGACGAAGCCGTCGAGCAGATCCCGCTTCGATGCGAACCACCGGTAGAGGGTGGGACGCGAAACACCCGCCTGCGATGCGACCTCCGACAGGCTCAACTTCGTCGTGCCGTTGCGGCCCAGCACCTCAGCGGTCGCGGCGAGGATGCGTTGACGCGTCGAGTTGTCATCCTCGACCGCCGCGTCCGTCATCGACATAGCTTTACAAAATTCTGTTGAAATGTCACGCTGAATCGGTGACAGCACCTCCCGTGCATGCGCGTGAGTACAGCCCGGTCGACCTCACGTCGGAGGACTTCTGGAGTCGGCCCTTCGCCGTCCGTGACGAGACCTTCGCCCTGCTGCGCGCCGGCGACGGCCTCACCTGGCACAGGCCCTTCGAGTCGATGTTCGATATGGAGGAGCCGGGGTTCTGGGCGTTGACCCGGCGCGCCGACATCGCGTTCGTCAGCCAGCATCCCGAGCTGTTCTCGTCCGCCGATGGCATCGCGCTGAACCCGATGCCCGCCGAGATCCAGCGGTTCGCCGCGTTCTTTTTGAGCATGGATCCGCCGCAGCACACCACCTACCGCAGGCTGATCAGCTCGGCGTTCACGCCACGGAACGTCCGCCAGATCGAGGAGCAGATCCACCGCAACGCCGTCGCGATCGTCGATGAACTGGTCGGCGCAGGCGATGTCGAGTTCGTCTCCGCGTGCTCGTCGAAGCTGCCGATGCTGACGATCATGGACATGCTCGGGGTTCCGCCCGCCGACCAACCTGATGTCGCATATGCCGCCGAGAAGCTGTTCGGGATGAGCGACGACGAGTACGTCACCGCCGACGAACGCGCGGCGGATCCCGTCGCGCAGATCGCGCTGCTGTCCAACACGGGAGTGGAACTCGCGAAGTTCCGCCGCGCCAACCCCGGCGACGATCTCATGACCAGCATGGTCAACGCGGAAGTGGACGGGCACAAGCTGACCGACGAGGAGATCGGCGCGTTCCTGATCCTGTTGGCGTCGGCGGGCAACGACACGACCAAGCAGGCCACCACACACGCGATGATGGCACTGGCCGAGAACCCCTCACAGCGTGATTGGCTGGCCGACGACTTCGAGGGCCGAATCGGCCCCGCCATCGAGGAATTCGTTCGATGGGCCTCGCCGGTGATCCAGTTCGCGCGGTTCGTCACCGCCGACACCGAAATCAACGGCCAGCCCGTCGCGGCGGGCGACAAGGTGGGGCTGTTCTACTGCTCGGCGAACCGTGACGAGACGGTCTTCGACAATCCGGGGGTCTTCGATCTGCAGCGGTCGTCGAACCCGCACCTCGGCTTCGGGGGAGGCGGCCCGCACTTCTGCCTCGGCAGTCAACTCGCGAAGGCGGAATTGCGAAACCTGTTCCGCGAGTTGCTCACACGCCTGGAGAGCGTCGAGTTCGGCGAGCCCGACCTGTTGTACAGCAATTTCGCGCACGGCATCAAGCGCGTCAAAGCCCACATTCGGTAGGAGTGAACATGCGGGTCGAAGTGGACCTCGACAAGTGCACGGGGCACGGCATCTGCGAGTCGATCGCCGAGGACGTGTTCGAGGTGGCCGACGACGGCATAGTGCACATTCATGGTGATGACCAGCCGGAGTCCGACCGCGACCGCATACAGCAGGCCGTTACCCAGTGTCCGACAGCGGCTTTGCGGTTGGTCGATTAGCGGACTCAGCGGCCCGGCAGCGGGCGGACCAGCACCGACTGCTGGATCGCGCCGATCGCGCCGGCCTCGTCGAACAGCGTGCCGACCGTGGCGCCGACACCGTCGGGTCCGTAGTTGGTTTCCGCGCGAATGCCGATCCACTCCCCGTCGGGGATGCGGTGCACGTGGGTCACCAGGTCGGTGTTCATGAACACCCACTTCCTGATGTCGAGCTTCGACCCGATTCCGTTGGCGCAGTCGGCGACTGCGAACAACCGCTCGAGCGCGGTCATGCTCTCGCCCTTGACCAGGTCGACCTCCGGCATGATCCACGACTCGCCGGGGCCTTCGTTCAGTGGCTCGGTCAGCCACCGCCAGTCGAGGCTGTGCACGTAGTTGCGATCCCAGTCCTTCTTCAGGTCCCGGCTCCATGCGTCGGCCACGGGGCGAAGCGGGGGAGCGGGAGCGTGCACGAGCCCGGCGGTGTCGAGCTTCTGGAGCCGCCATCCGCTTGCCCGCGCGACGGGTCGCGGTCGACCGTCGGGGCCAATCCCCGACATCTCGGCGGTGATGAGCTCGATCTGCTTGCCGGACCGCTCCCGTCGCGCCCGGACCCAGATGTCGCCGTCGGCGGGCACGGGCCCGAGAAGGTCGACCAGCACGCGGCTGAGCCTGGTGTCGTCGCGCGCCTCGCAGCGCTCCAGTGCGCGCGTCAGCAGCGCCGAGACCGGCGCGCCGTGCTGGATCGCGGCCGACCACGTGCTGCGCACCAGGTCGGTCGCGACGAAGCGCTCGCCTTCGGCGTCCGCGTCGTCGATCAGTTCGTAATACGAGTCGCTCACGGTGAACCCGCTCCTGGGATCTCGACGGTGATGGCGTCCAGTCGCGAGAGCTTCGTCCCGACGAGGCGCTGGGGAAACGCATCGGTGCTCGACAGCAGGAACAGCGTGCGCTGCTCTGGGCCTCCGAGGGCACACGCGATCGCGGTACGCCCGCCGAGGTCGATGCGGTCAGTGACGTTGCCGCCCTCGATTATTCGCTCGAACTGGTGAGCCAGTGTCATTGCCGCCCATATGCCGCCTTCGGCGTCGAGTGCGATGCCGTCCGGCGGACCGTCGAGTCCGTCGGCGAAGGTCCGGCGATCGGACAATGACCCGTCGGTGTCGATCGTGAAGGCTGTCAACCGGCGTCCTACCGACTCGGCGACGATGAGCGTCGCGCCGTCCGGCGTGACGACCATGCCATTCGGGAAGGCGAGATCCTCCGCGACGACAGTGGCGGCGTCGTCGGGGTCGACCCGCACGATGACCCCACCCTCGAACGCCTGCGAACCGATGTATGCGCGCCCGTGGGAATCGAC
>DATEIG010000728.1:0-6548 GCA_035279185.1 Mycobacterium sp. | reverse complement strand
CTCGAGGTCGAGCAGGGCGACGCGATGATCGTGTTCGTCCGCACCAAGCAGGCGACCGAAGAGGTCGCCGAGCGCCTCAAGGCCCGCGGATTCGCGGCGGCCGCCATCAACGGCGACATCCCGCAGGCGGTGCGCGAGCGCACCATCTCCGCGTTGAAGGACGGCACCATCGACATCCTGATCGCCACGGATGTCGCCGCGCGCGGGTTGGACGTCGAGCGCATCTCGCATGTGGTGAACTACGACATCCCCCACGACCCGGAGTCCTATGTGCACCGGATCGGCCGCACCGGGCGGGCCGGACGGTCGGGAACCGCGCTGCTGTTCGTCACGCCGCGCGAACGCCACCTGTTGAAGTCGATCGAACGGGTGACCCGGCAGAAGCTCGTCGAGTCCGAGCTGCCGTCGGTCGACGACGTCAACGCCCAGCGGGTGGAGAAGTTCCGCGACTCGATCACGAACGCGTTGGCGTCGCCGGGAATCGACTTGTTCCGCAGGCTGATCGAGGGATACGAGCGCGACAACGACGTGCCGATGGCCGACATCGCCGCCGCACTGGCACTGCAGAGCCGCGACGGGGAAGAGTTCCTGATGACGGAGCCTCCTCCCGAGAAGAGGCGCGAGCGCCCCGACCGCGGACCGCGCGAGGACGGACCGCCGCGCAAACGGCGTGAGGTCCGCGACGACCTGGCGACCTACCGCATCGCGGTGGGCAAGCGGCACAAGGTGATGCCGGGCGCGATCGTCGGCGCGATCGCGAACGAGGGCGGGCTGCACCGCAGCGATTTCGGGCACATCAGCATCCGGGAGAACTACTCGCTGGTCGAGCTGCCCGCCAAGCTGTCCAAGGAGACGCTGAAAGCGCTTGCCAGAACCCGCATTCAGGGTCAGCCGATCGACCTGCAACCCGATCGGGGTCCGAAGAAGCCGCACCGCAAGTCGAAATGACGGTCTCCAAGGGTGTCGCGGGCGCCGAGGCGCAGGGCGGCCTCGAGTCGGTCGCGGCTCCCGAGCGGGTGGCCTCGCTCACCGGTATCCGCGCCGTCGCCGCGATCCTGGTGGTCGCCACCCACGCCGCTTACACCACAGGCAAATACACGCACGGCTATGTCGGACTGCTGTACGCCCGTATGGAGATCGGCGTCCCGATCTTCTTCGTCCTGTCCGGGTTTCTGCTCTTCCGGCCATGGGTGAAAGCGGCGTCGGACGGCACGGATTGGCCGTCGGTGCGTCGCTACGCGTGGCATCGCGTGCGGCGCATCATGCCGGCCTACGTCGTCACCGTGTTGGCGTGCTATCTCGTCTACCACTTTCGAACGGCCGGGCCGAATCCCGGCCACACCTGGATGGGGTTGTTCCGCAATCTCACGCTGACGCAGATCTACACCGACCAGTACATGTACTCGTATCTGCATCAGGCGCTGACCCAGATGTGGAGCCTCGCAGTCGAAGTGGCGTTCTACGCGGTGCTGCCGCTGTTGGCGTGGCTGTTGCTCGCGGTGTTGTGCCGCCGCCGCTGGCGGCCCGGGCTGCTGCTGTTCGGGCTCGCGCTGCTGACAGCGGTGACGCCCGCGTGGCTGGCCTTCGTCCACACCGTCAACGGGTTACCCGATGGCGCGCGGCTGTGGCTGCCGACCTACCTGATCTGGTTCGTCGGCGGCATGCTGCTCGCGGTGCTGTCGGTGATGGGCGTGCGCTGTTACGCGTTCGCGGTGCTGCCGGTCGTCGTGGCGAGCTACTTCATCGCCGCGACGCCGATCGCCGGGGAGCCGACCACGTCGCCGTATGCGTTGGCGCCGGCGATCTGGAAGGCGGTGTTCTACGCCGTGATCGCCACCCTGGTCGTCGCGCCGCTCGCGCTGGGGGACCGCGGCTGGTACGCGCGATTCATGGCCAGTCGGCCGATGGTGTTCCTCGGCGAGATCTCCTACGAGATCTTCCTCATCCACTTGCTGACGATGGAACTCGTCATGACCGAGATATTGCATTTCCACATCTACACGGGCTCGATGCCGGTGCTGTTCGTCGTGACGCTGATCGTCACGGTGCCACTGGCCTGGCTGCTGCACCGCTTCACCCGCGTCCGCCCGTCGTAACCCCCGCGAAGAGAAGTGAGGGGGTCGCCACGCGGAGAGTTGGTTAGGCTACCCTTGCCACGTGGCTGACCAGAAGACATCGCGCGGTTTCGAGGGCGTGCTCTGCAGGATCTGGCGCGGCGGCGACTACGCGATGACCGTCACCGGCCGCACCGAGATCACGCCGAACTATCTGCGCCTGCACTTCGATGCGCGCGACATGCTCGCCGACCGCGAACTGCATCCGACGATGTGGATCCGCGGCTGGTTCCCCGACGGCCAGAAGTCGCACATGCGCGGCTACACGCTGGTCGACCCCGACCCGCAGGCGGGCACCGTGTCCATCGACTTCGCCATGCACGACGGCCTCGCCACGCGGTGGGCGCGGGACGCCGAACCCGGCGACGTCCTCGAGGTGACGGTGCTCGGCAGCAATTTCTCGCTTCCCGAGCCCGCGCCGTCGGGCTACGTCATCGTCGGCGACTCCGCGTCGGTGCCCGCGATCAACTCGCTGCTCGACGCAATCGGTGACGCGCCCGCGCGCGTCTTCATCGAGTCGGCCCACGACGACGACCGCGACATACCGATCGTGCGCGACGGCGACGTCGTATGGGTGGACCGCAAGAACGACGGCCAGGCGCTGGTCGAGGCGGTCAGCTCGTCGGCGTTCGACGCCTCCGACCACTTCGGCTGGGTCGCCTGCGACAATCGCACCACCCGCGCGGTGTCCAAGATCTTCCGCGAGGACTACAAGATCCCGCGCAAATCCATCAAGGCGCAGGCCTACTGGGTGGCCTGACCCGCCTCTGACGTCGACGTCGTCGTTATCACCATCGGCACGACGAACTGCTCGATCATCGCCCGTTCGTCGGCCTCGTCGTGGCCAGGGAACACCAGAAGCGACGTCATCACCCGCACCAGCCAACGTGCTTTGCGCTCAACGACATCCGGGTCATCGGGTGCCATGGAGATCAGGAACGCCTCGGTGAGCGCCTTGATCACCTGTGACTGCTCGGCGATCTCGGCGCCGATCGGCCGCTGCGCCGTGACGAACCACGACGACAGCGCAGGGCTCTGCCGGACGTTGCGCAGCGACGAGACCATGCCCTCGATGAGGCGCTCGCGCGGTTCCTCGACACCGGTCAGCTGGTCGGTCATCTGGTGGAACAGCCGATAGCTCTCGCGGTGCACGTACGCGGTGTACAGCGCTTCGCGGTTCTCGAAGTACCGATACAGCGTTGCGCGCGAACACCCTGCCGCCCTGGCGATCTCGTGCATGCCGACGGTCGCGGCGTCCTGCTGGGCGAACAGCGCGTCGGCCGCGTCGAGGATGCGGTCGGCCGCGACCTCCGTGCGGCGGTCGCCCAGCCAGTCGTTGCCCGCCATCAGCCGTGAACCCGGAACGGGACGGACAGCGGTCTGCGGACGTAGCTGCCGCCCGCCCACTCGACGCCGGACAGATCGACCTCGAAATACGGACAGCGCGCCAACAGTTCGGTCAGCGCGATCCGCGACTGCATCCTCGCTGCGGCGGCGCCGAGGCAGAAGTGCGCGCCGTGGCTGAACGTCATGATGTTGCGCGGACGCCTGCGCACCTCGAGTTCACCTGCGTCGGCGCCGTATTCGCGTTCGTCACGGTTGGCCGAGCCGTAAAGCAGCAGTACCTTGCGGCCCGCCGGGATGATCGTGTTGCCGACCCGCACATCCTGCGTTGCGGTCCGCGCCAACCCCTGTACCGGCGAGGTGAGCCGCAGCAGCTCGTCGACCGCGCCGTCGATCAGCTCGGGGTGGTTGACCAGAAGCTTGCGTTGGTCGGGCCGCTGGTGCAGCAATTGCACTGCGCCGCCGAGCATTCCGGTGGTGGTGTCGTTGCCGCCGGTGACCATCGTGAACGTGAAAGCCAGGATCGACAGCATCCCGGCCATGTCACCGTCGGCGCCGATACCCGCCGCGACGAGGTGCGACACCGTGTCGTCGCCGGGCTCGTGGCGGCGCCGCTCGATGAGCCCGGTGAAGTACGCCATCATCGATGCAATCGCCTCACCCGCGGACTCTCCGGCAGAGGCGATCCCGCCCTCCTGCGTCTGCGCGGCGACGATCGCATCGGTCCAGCCGTCGAACTGCGCGCGGTCCTCCTCGGGCACGCCGAGGTAGTGCGCGACGACCATCGAGGGCAGCGGCTTGAACAGTTCGGCGACGATGTCGCCCCCACCCGCCGCGCGCAGCCGCTCGATGCGCTCGACGACGAACTGGCGAACGGCGGGCTCGACGGCCTCGACCTGGCGCGGCGTGAACCCTCGCGACACCAGCTTGCGGAATTCGGTGTGCGTGGGCGGGTCCTGCATGACGAACGGCGGGTTGTCGGCGAGGCCGATCATCTCGAGTTCGCCGTAGTTGACGGTGAGGCCCTGCGCCGAGGAGAACGTCGCGTTGTCGCGCGCCGCGTTCCAGACGTCGGCGTGACGGGACAGCACCCAGTAGTCGTGGTCGGGGCGCTCCTCGGGCACGACGTGGTGCACCGGATCCTTATCGCGCAACGCCTGGTACATGGGCCACGGGTCAGCCCAGGTGTCGGCCGTGGCAAGCTCGAAGCGGGCGGGCGTGCGGTGAGACACAGCGGCGGGCATGTCTTATGGGTACGACACAACGGCATACCCTGTCAACAGGGCACAGCGAATTGCCACTAAATGGCGGCGCCGGGATTCAGGATGTTCTCCGGATCCAGGGCCGCCTTGATGCGCCGGTTGAGTTCCATCACCTCGGGCCCCACCTGGCCCTCCAGCCAGGGCCGTTTCAGCCTGCCGACGCCGTGCTCGCCGGTGATCGTGCCGCCGAGACCGATCGCCAGATCCATGATCTCGCCGAACGCCCGCTCGGCCCGCTGCGCCATCGCGTCGTCGGCGGGGTCGTACACGATCAGCGGGTGGGTGTTGCCGTCGCCGGCGTGCGCGATCACCGAGATCATCACGTCGCGGTCGGTCGCGATGCGTTCCACGCCGCTCACCAGGTCGCCGATCCGCGGCAGCGGTACCCCGACGTCTTCGAGGAGCAGGGTGCCGCGTGCCTCCACCGCGGGGATCGCGAACCGCCGCGCGGCGACGAATGCCTCGCCCTCGTCGGGGTCGTCAGTGGAGAACACGTCCGACGCACCCTTCTCCTCGAACACGGCGGCGATCCGCTCGGCGTCCTCGGCCGCCGACCGGCCGCGTTCGTCGGATCCGGCCAGCAGCAGCGCCGCGGCGTCGCGGTCCAAGCCCATCTTCAGCTTGTCCTCGACGGCGTTGATGGCCACGGCGTCCATGAACTCGAGCATCGACGGCCGCATCTGGCACGCCACGCCGAGCACGGCGTCGGTGGCCGCCGACACCGTCGCGAAGTTGGCCACCACGGTGGACGAGCGGTGCTGCTTGGGCAGTAGCCGCAGCGTGATCTCGGTGACGATGCCCAACGTGCCCTCGCTGCCGACGAAGAGCTTCGTGAGGCTCAGTCCCGCAACGTCTTTCACCCTCGGACCGCCAACCCGCACCGCGGTGCCGTCGGCCAGCACCACCTGCAGCCCCATCACGTAGTCGGTGGTCACCCCGTACTTGACGCAGCACAGCCCGCCCGCGTTGGTCGCGATGTTGCCGCCGATGCTGCAGATCTCGAACGACGACGGGTCGGGCGGATACCACAGATCATGTTGCGCGGCAGCCTTTTTCACCTCGGCGTTGAACAGCCCGGGTTGGCACACCGCGGTGCGGGTGACGGGGTCGACGGTGATGTCGCGCATCTTCTCCGTCGACAGCACGATGCCGTCGTCGAGCGCGGTGGCGCCACCGGACAGTCCGCTGCCCGCACCCCGCGGCACCACCGGCACCCGATGCGCGCTGGCCCACCGCATGATGACCTGCACGTGTTCGGTGGTCAGGGGTCGCACGACGGCCAGCGGTTTGCCCGCCGACGGGTCGAGCGCGCGGTCCTGCCGGTAACCCTCGGTGATGGCCGGGTCGGTGACGACCATGCCCTCGGGCAGGTCGGCGACGAGGCTGTCCAGAACGCTCACCCCTGCGATGGTACGAGTCACGACGGCACCATCCAGGACAGCACCGGTGAGGCCTGCAGCGCCGACAGGATGCACATCAGCAACAGGAACAGCAGGCTCCATCCCACGACCCTGCGGAAGATGTCGCCCTCCTTGCCGTCCATGCCAACGGCGGCCGCGGCGATAGCCAGGTTCTGCGGCGAGATCATCTTGCCCAGCACACCACCCGAACTGTTCGACGCCGCCATCAGCACGTCCGAGAGCCCCGCCTGGTTCGCCGCGGTGACCTGCAGCGCGCCGAACAGCGAGTTGGCCGAGGTGTCCGAACCCGTGACCGCCACACCGAGCCAGCCGAGTATGGGCGACAGCAGCGCGAAGGCGCCGCCCGCGGCGGCCATCCACGTGCCGAGGGTGATCGTCTGCCCCGACAGGTTCATGACGAAGGCCAG
>DATEIG010000727.1:0-4371 GCA_035279185.1 Mycobacterium sp. | reverse complement strand
CGTCAACGTGATTCCAGTCATCGCTTCGACGGCGGGTGTCGCAGACCGCGAGATGACGTGGACGTCTGCGCCGGTGGAGACCAGCAAGGGAAGGCGGCGCTGCGCGACCGAGCCGCCGCCGACGACCACGACCTTCTTGCCGGCCAGCCGCAGGCCGACGAGGTAGGCGTTCTCTGATGACAATTCGCTCCTTGCGTGCGCGCTACCCGGCGAGCTTAGAGGTTCCTGCCGCCTCGACGAAGCGTGACATCGCACGCGGGTTGGCCGCCGGATGGGTGTGCAGATAGCTGGCGTGAACCCCGCCGTGCACAGCGCCATCGCGGACGGCCGCCATCTCGCGGCCGCGGAACACCCACGCTGGGTGGTAACTGTCGGCGAAGGTGACTGCGGTGCGGTGGAATTCGTGACCGACGGCACGCTCTCCCGCCGCATACAGCGTCGAGTCGGATGGCGCGGCGGCTTCCCGGTAGGCCAGGGTGAGGCGTTCGGTGAACCGGGCCGAGCCCGCCAGCACGCCGCACATCGGGTGGCCCTCGAGTTCGTCGACGAGATACGTCAGGCCCGCGCATTCGGCGTGCACGGGCGCGCCGGTGGCAGCCAGCGCGGCGATCTCGCCCCGTACGACGTCGTTGGCCGACAGTTCGGTGCCGAACTCCTCGGGGAAACCGCCGGGCAGCACGAGGGCCGCAGCACCGGCGGGCAGGCTATCGGTCAGCGGGTCGAACTCGACGACGTCGGCGCCCGCCGCTCTGAGGAGTTCCGGGTGCTCGGCATAGCCGAAGGAAAATGCCCTGCCCGACGCGAAGGCGACGGTGACACCGCTTGCGGCGCAGTCACCGACGGCGTCCTCCGGGCTCCACGGTTCGGCTGTGACGCGTCCACCCGCAGCGGCGACGACGCTCGCGAGGTCGACGTGCGCGGCGACCAGAGCGGTCATCGCGTCGACGGCGGCCCGGGCGTGATCACCGTGTTCGATCGCCGTCACCAGCCCGAGATGCCGGGAGGGCACGCTCAACTCACTCAGCCTCGGGAGAGCGCCGAGCACGGGAACACCGGCGTGCTCACAGGCCTGGCGCAGCACCTCCTCGTGGCGCGGTGAACCGACCCGGTTGAGGATGACGCCGGCGATTCGGGTGGCGTCGTCGAACGTCGAGAATCCGTGCAGAAGCGCGGCCAGGCTGTGGCTCTGCCCCTTGGCGTCGACGACGAGGATGACCGGCGCGCCGAGCAGGACTGCGACGTGTGCCGTCGAACCGGTCGCGGGACCGGCCATGGTGCCGTCGATGCGGCCGTCGAAAAGTCCCATCACTCCCTCGACGACGGCGATGTCGCACCCGTGGCTGCCATGTCGATACAGCGGTCCGATCAACTCCTCGCCGACCAGAACCGGGTCGAGGTTGCGGCCCGGCCTGCCCGCCGCGAGCGCGTGATAGCCGGGGTCGATGTAGTCGGGTCCGACCTTGAACGGGGCCACCCGATGGCCGGCGCGGCGCAGCGCGCCGATCAAACCCGTTGCGACCGTGGTCTTTCCGCTGCCCGAGGCGGGCGCGGCGATCACGACGGCCGGAGTCACCACTCGATGCCCTTCTGGCCCTTGCGGCCCACGTCCATCGGGTGTTTGACCTTGGCCATCTCGGTGACGAGGTCGGCGGCGTCGAGCAGCGCCCGGGGGGCGTCGCGACCGGTGATCACCACATGCTGTGTGCCCGGCCGCGCCGCGAGCGTGGCGATCACCTCGTCGGTGTCGATCCATCCCCACTTCAACGGATAGGTGAACTCGTCGAGTACGTAGAAGTCGTGGCGTTCCTCGGCCAGCCGTCTCGCGATCTCGGCCCAGCCGTCGGCCGCCGCGGCGGCGTGGTCCACCTCGGTGCCCGCCTTGCGGGACCATGACCAGCCCGACCCCATCTTGTGCCATTCGACCGGCCCGCCGACGCCGCGCTCGGAGTGCAGCAGGCCCAGTTCGCGAAACGCGCTCTCCTCGCCCACTTTCCATTTCGCGCTTTTGACGAACTGGAACACCGCGATGTCGAAACCCTGGTTCCACGCGCGAAGCGCCATCCCGAATGCGGCGGTCGACTTGCCCTTGCCCGCTCCGGTGTGCACGGCGAGCAGCGGTGCGTTCCGCCTGGCGCGTGTCGTCAGGCCGTCATCGGGAACGGCGAGAGGCTGGCCCTGTGGCATGTCCCGGCTCCCTTATGCGGCGGTGCGGACCACGGCGGTGAGGCTGTCAGCCCGCAGCTGCGACAGCCGGACCGCGGGCGCGTCGAGGTGGCGTGCCAGTTCCTCCGCCAAACCGAGTCGGACGAACGATGTTTCGCAGTCGACGACGACGGCCGCCGCACCTTCGGCGACCAGTCGCGCCGCCGCGGTGCGCGCCCGGCCCAGCGGATCGGGACCGCCGGTGGCGCGCCCGTCGGTGAGGACCACCACCAGGCAGCGTCGGGCCCGATCACGGGCCTTCTCGCGGACAACCAGATCGCGTGCGGCCAACAAGCCCTGCGCCAGTGGCGTTTTCCCGCCGGTGTCGAACCGCGCCAACCTGCGTCCCGCGATGTGCACCGACGACGTCGGCGGTAGCAGCACCGCGGCGTCTTGACCGCGAAACGTGATGACCGCGACCTTGTCGCGGCGTTGATACGCGTCGCGCAGCAGGGAGAGCGCCGCGCCGCTCACCGCCGACATCCGGCCGCGCGCCGCCATCGACCCCGAGGCGTCGACGCAGAAGATCACCAAGTTCCCTTCGCGGCCTTCACGTATCGCGCGGCGCACATCCTCGGGTTCGGGCCGGGGACGACCCGGTCGCCGTTGACTGCGGGCGGTCGCCAGCAGCGTCGCGAACACGTGCAGGCCGTGCCCCTCACCGGGTTCCGCCGTGGACGACACGGGCGTCCCGGTGCGGTTGCGCGCACGCGAGCGTCGGCCGGGAGCGCCCTCCCCCACGCCGGGCACCACGAGCGTCCTGGTTCGGAACACGCCAGACGGTGCCGCGCTCGGCCGGGTCGTCGACGACGAGTTACCCTGCGGCTGAGCCTGTTCCGAGCCGTCAACTGACGCACCGCCGCCGTCGCCGGGCGGTTCCGGATCGGGCTGAGGGTCAGGTTCGCCCGTCTGCTCCTGCGACGCCGCCATCGCGTCGTCGAGCTGTTGCGGATCGAGGCCAGGATCGTCGAACGGGTCGCGCCGACGCCGGTGCGGCAGCGCGAGTTCGGCAGCCACCCGGATGTCTTCTTCCTCGACCACCGACGAACCGCGCCATGCCGCGTGGGCGACCGCGGTGCGCGCCACCACGAGGTCGGCCCGCATACCGTCGACGTCGAACGCCGCGCACAGAGCGGCGATGCGGCGTAATTCGTTGTCCGGCAACTGCACACCGCCGACAGTTGCGCGAGCGGCGGCGATGCGGCGGGCGAGGTCGGCGTCCTGAGCGGCGTAGGCCGCGGTGAACCCGGCGGGGTCGGCCTCGAACGCCATCCGCGCGCGGATGACGTCGGTGCGCACATCCACGTCCCGTGACGCGTGGACGTCCACGGTGAGCCCGAACCGGTCGAGCAGCTGCGGACGCAGCTCGCCCTCCTCCGGGTTCATGGTGCCGATCAGCACGAATTTCGCTTCGTGGCTGTGCGATATCCCGTCGCGCTCGATGTGCACCCGCCCCATCGCGGCCGCGTCGAGCAGCACGTCGACGAGGTGGTCGTGCAGCAGGTTGACCTCGTCGACGTACAGCACGCCGCCGTGCGCGCGCGCCAGCAGACCCGGCGAGAAGGCGTGCTCACCGTCACGCAGCACCCGTTGCAGGTCCAGCGAACCGACCACCCTGTCCTCGGTCGCCCCGATCGGGAGCTCCACGAGCGACGACTCGGAGTCGACGGCGGCGAGCACCTGCGCCAGGCCGCGCACGGCAGTCGATTTCGCAGTGCCCTTCTCCCCGCGGATCAGCACACCGCCGATCTCGGGCCGCACCGCGCACAGCACCAGCGCCAGCCGCAACCGGTCGTGACCGACGATCGCGCTGAACGGGTAGCCCGGCGTCACGGTTGGTCGCTTCCGCCGCGCAGCATCGGCACGTGCGGAATGCCGTCGTCGAGGAACTCGTCGCCGTCGCGGACGAAGCCGTGGTGTCTGTACATGTCTTCCAGGTAGGTCTGGGCGTTGATGCGGCACGCGTAGTCTCCCACCTCGGCCAGCGCCGCCTGCAGCAGCCGGGTGGTGTGGCCCTGGCCACGCGCGTCTCGCTTGGTGCAGAGGCGACCGATGCGAAAGGCTTTCTGACCGCCCGGATGTTCTTCCATCAGCCGCAGGGTGCAGATGACGTCACCGTCGGGCGTCTCGAGCCAGAAGTGCCGGGTCTCGGTAAGCAGATCTCGACCG
>DATEIG010000726.1:0-3435 GCA_035279185.1 Mycobacterium sp. | reverse complement strand
GACGTTCAGGCCGCCGTCCAGGAGCCGCACATAGTCCCGGACCGCCGCGGCGTCCATTTCGGCGCTGGCGGCACCGTAGACGACACAGTCGGGCTTCAGCGCAATGATGTCGTCGAGATCGCCGGTCGTGGTCACGCCGATCGGCCCGAGCCCGACGATGTCGCCGGCGTCGCGACCCGTCTTGTCGGGGCTGTGCACCCACACCCCCACCAGCTCGAGGTGGGGGCGTCGAACGATCGCGCGTATCGCCAGGCTGCTGATCCAGCCCGTGGAGATGACGGCAACACGTAACGGCTTGGTGCTCACAGACTCTGCTCCTTCGGATGTCACAGGTCGGGGATCGGTATTTCCGAATTGGGGCCCTGCAGACCGCCGTCGACGACGAATGTCGAACTGGTCGCGTAGCAGTCGCGCGTCGACAGGTACACAGTCAGTCGTCCCAGGTCGGCCACGTCCCCGATGCGGTGCAGCGGTGTGCGATCGGTGATCGTCTGCTCGGTGCCGGGCATCAGATCGAAGCCGGTCTGCAAGCCCGTGGTCATGAATGCGCCAAGGGCGATGGCGTTGACCCGGATCTTGGGCGCAAGTTCTTGAGCCATGGCTCGCGTCAGCGCTTCCATGCCGCCTTTCGCGACGCAGTACGGCAGCATTCCGCGGATCCCGAAACGTCCCGCGCCCGAGGAGATGTTGACGATGGCGCCGCGGCCGACCTCGAGCATGTGCGGAACGGCCAGTTGGCTCATGATGAAAGCGGAGGTCACGCACGCGTCGAAGCTGCGTCGCAAATCATCGTCGGTGAGGTCCAGGAATGGCCCGAAGTTCGCGAAACCCACGTTGTTCACCAGGATGTCGACGCGACCGAACTCTTCGACAGCGGTCTTCACTACGCGCTCGCTGTCGTCGCGTTTCAACGCGTCCGCGGTCAGAGCGAGGCCCTTTCCGCCCGTCGAGATGATGTCCTCGATCGTCGACTCGATTTCTGAGGTTGTTCGTGCGGTGCCCACCACCGTGGCACCTGCTTCGGCGAGCACCTTCGCGATGCCCTCGCCGACGCCGCGCCCGGCGCCCGTGACGATTGCCACCTGACCGTCCAACTGAAACTGTTCGAGCGCCACGCCGCGAATCTACTCCGAGCGAGAATGTATGTTTTCGCTTTTCGAAAACGCCTCTTGTCCGAAACCGCTCGCCGATCAACGATCCGCGAGCAGACCGGTCAGCTGTTTCGCGAGATCCGACTTCTTCACCTTGCCCGTGGCAGTGAACGGCAGCGCGTCCTTGGCGGTGACCCAGATGAATTTCGGCACCTTGTAGGCGGACAGCTGGCCGCGCAGATCAGCCCGCAGTTGCTCGCCGTCGAGTACAGCGTCCCCGCGTGCTACGACGGCAGCGGCGACAACGGTGCCGTTCTCGCCATCGTCAGCGCCGACGACATACGCCTCGAGCACTCCATCGCACTCGGCCAGTGCGCGTTCGACTTCGCTCGGCGTGACGTTGGTCCCGCCGCCTGTCTTGATGAGATCGCCCAGCCTGCCGGTGAACGTGATCCAGCCGTCCTCGGACTGAACGCCGCAGTCGCCGGTGCGGTAGTAGCCGTCGGGGGTGAAGACGTCCTCGCGCTCGCGCTTGTAGAGGCGCTGCATCAGTGAGTACCCGCGCACCCATATCTCACCGACCGTGCCGAAGGAAACGGGCTCACCGGTTTCGGGGTCGACGAGGATGTGACCGAGGCCCTCGATCGAGAAGCCTCCGGTTTCGGCGCGGTCGGGCGGCTGCGGCGGATACGGGTCCACCCCGATGTGATTGCCGCAGAGTTCGGTCATCCCCAGGGCGTTGGGGCCTTGCGGTCGGCGGTCGGGTGCCACCATGGCCGGCATGCTGGTGCGCTGCACCGAACTCAGGTCGCGCACGGCGAAATCCGGGTGTTCGGCCAGGGTCTTGCCCTGTTGGGGCCAGCCCAACGTGATCGTCGCGCGGTGTCTTTCGATCAGCTCCAACGCCTCGGCGGCGTCGAATGCCGGTTGGGTCACGAGCGTTGCGCCGTGGTGGATGACGGCGTGGATGCCGGTGATCAGGCCGCCCACCCAGAAGAAGGGCATGGCGGTGAACATCACCGTTGCGTTGGTGACCCCGTAGTCGAAGGTGAGGTTGTAGGTGTGGCGAACCAGGGTGCCGTGGGTGTGAACGGGCCCTTTGGGGTCACCGGTACTGCCGGAGGTGTAGATGATCATCGCGTCGTCGGCCGGTGTCACGCACGATTCGACATCGACGAGGAAATGGGCGTCGATCCCGTCGGGGAGCGCGTCGTCGGTCAGCGTTGTCGCCCAGGCTCGCTCGCACGCACCCCCCACCACAATCGACCGCAGATACGGCGTTTTACGCAGAACGATGCGACGCGGATAGTGTTGCTCGTCGAGGCCCGGCAGCGCCTCCTCGAGTCGGTCGAGGAAGCTGTGGTTGCGGAAGGACGACCATGCCAGGACCACTTTCAGGTCTGCATGGCGTACCGTCCAGGCCAGCTCTGAGGCCTTGTAGAACGTGTTGAGCGGAACCGCTACGGCGCCGATGCGGGTCGTGGCGAACCAGGCTATCGCCCAGTCGACGCTGTTGGGCATCAGGATTCCGACGTGGTCCCCCTTCCCCACACCGTCGGCGAGCAGGTTCATGGCCAACCGTGCCGATCGCAGGTCCAGGTCGGTGTACGTCAGCACGTCGTCGCCGGCGATCAGAAACGGCTTGTCGCCGAAACGCGCCGCGGACGACCGCACGAGTGCGGGAATCGTGGGCACGATGGAGGGAAAGGGCATGACGGTCAATCATCCTTGCCGTTGACGATGCTTGGCCTGATCAGGATAGTCGGCTTATCGCTCAGCGAGAATACCGGTTCTCCCACGGGCGATGGCAGCAACTAAACTCCAGCCGTGGTGGCACCGGACACGAGCGTAACCGACCGTCTGCAGCGGATCGAGTCCAGTTTGGCGATCAGTCAGCTGCCCAGCCGCTACGCCATGGCGCTGGATGCGCGCGACCTGGACGCGTTGGTGGCGCTCTTCGTCGACGACGTCGCGGCCGGCGCGCACGGCAGCGGCCGCGATGCGTTGAAGCGCTGGTATGACGGGGTTTTGCGCCGCTTCTACCGAAGCATCCATTTGGTGTGCGGTCATCATTACGAGTTCGTCGACTCCGAGCACGCCACCGGTTCGGTCTACTGTCGCGCCGAGCATGAGGACGGAGACGGCTGGTACGTCATCACGATGCGCTACGACGACGTCTACGAACGCCGGAACGGGCAATGGTGCTTCGTCAAGCGGCGCGAACACCCGTGGTACTCCGTCGACGTGACCGAGCGGCCGGGTCCGGACTTCATCCGCTGGCCCACCGATGTGCCGCTACGAGCCGAGATGCCGCACCGCATGCCGACCTGGCGGACGTTCTGGG
>DATEIG010000725.1:0-6722 GCA_035279185.1 Mycobacterium sp. | reverse complement strand
CCGACCTGGTCGTAGCCGGGCAGCGCCTCGTAGAAGAAGTCGAAGAGATCGTCGTGCATGGGCACGACCTTCTTCATGAACTCCACGTAGCGCATCAGGCGCGACATGTAGTCCGTCATCAGCTGGATCGTGGCCGTGGTGCCGATGCCGCCGGGATACAGCGTCGACGGGTGAACGTGGCGACCCTCCATGAGGCAGAACATCTCTCGCGTCCACCGGCTGACTTGCAGCGCCTCCCGATAGAACTCACCGGTGAAGGGGTTCAGGGCCCGCATGATGTCGGCGATGGTGCGGTAGCCGTGCGCGTCGGCATGAGGCGCCTGGGTGTTCTCGGCCTTGGCCAGCACGCTCGGGTTGGTCTCCGAGACCATCTTCTCGCAGTAGTCCACGCCGACCAGGTTCTCTTGGAAGATGTTGTGGTCGAACATGTATTCCGCGGCCTCGCCGAGGTTGATCAGCCATTCACCGAGGTGCGGTGGCTTCACGCCGTACGCCATGTTCTGGCAGTAACAGGAGCAGGTGGCGTGGTTGTCACCGCAGATCCCGCAGATGCGGCTGGTGATGAAGTGGGCGTCGCGGGGATCCTTGCCCTTCATGAAGATCGAATAGCCCCGGAAGATCGACGACGTGCTGTGGCATTCGACCACCTCACGGTTGTCGAAGTCGATCTTGGTGTAGATGCCGAGGCTGCCGACGATTCGGGTGATGGGGTCCCACGCCATCTCGACGAGCTGGCCGGGGTCACGCTTGACGTGCGATGGCTCGGGGATGATCGTTGTCATCGAAATATCTCTCTTCTCGAGTGCAATCGAGTGCGCTACAAGGCTTTCGCCGGATGTCGGACCATCGCCCGCGTGCGCGCCGAAGCGCCCGCACTACCAGGTGCGGGTAGCTCCGGTGGTGAGCGCCGTGCCGGGTGACCGCCACTTCGGCTCTTTGTCGACCGTCTTACCGGTCACATGACGAAGGCTGCGGATCACCGAGCCGTACAACCCCGACGCGGTCGTGGAAACGAGGGCGCCAGGCGGCTCGTCCATGAACGGCATGAACTTGTCCGGGAAGCCCGGCATGGTGCAGCCGATACAGATCCCGCCCACGTTCGGGCAGCCACCGATACCGTTGATCCATCCGCGCTTGGGCACGTTGCACTTGACGACCGGGCCCCAACAGCCAAGCTTCACAATGCATTTCGGCGATCCGTACTCGGTTGCGAAGTCGCCCTGCTCGTAGTAACCCGCGCGGTCACACCCTTCGTGTACCGTCGCACCGAAAAGCCAGGTGGGCCGCAGTGCGTCGTCGAGCGGAATCATCGGCGCCTGCTCGGTCGCCATGTAGAGCAGATAGGTGAGCGTCTCCGACAGGTTGTCCGGGTGGATGGGGCAGCCGGGGACGCAGACGATCGGGATGCCCGCCTTGCTCTTCCAGTCCCAGCCGAGGTAGTCGGGCACGCCCATGGCGCCGGTCGGATTCCCTGACATCGCGTGGATCCCGCCGTAGGTGGCGCACGTGCCGACCGCGACGACCGCGGTGGCCTTCGGCGCCAACCGGTCCAGCCACTCGCTGGTCGTCATCGGTTGGCCGGTGGCGGGATCGTTGCCGAACCCACACCAGTAGCCGTCGTCGTGGAGCTGCTCGTTCGGGATGGAACCCTCGACCACGAGGACGAACGGCTCGAGCTCGCCCCGGTCGGCCTTGAAGAACCATTCGAGGAAGTCGTCAGCTCCGCCGTTCGGTCCGCATTCGAAATCGATAAGGGGCCAGTGCACGGCGACTTTCGGCAGGCCGGGGAGCGCGCCAAGGGCGATCTCTTCGACACTGGGTTGCGTGGCGGCAGTCAGCGCCACGGAGTCACCGTCACAACTCAACCCCGCATTGATCCAGAGAACATGAATCAGTGCTTCTTCCGCTTTGACTGCTGCCTCAGTTGGCATATGTCACAGCTTTCCGGGGCCCGGGCTGGGAGCCCCAATCGCCACAAGGGCCGTTTGCGCCCAGTGCTTTGAGCGCTAGTTTCTGGGTTTACTCCGGTGCCTATGTCTTGTCAACGGAATCTAATGACATTGCAACGTTGGCCGATGCGGCCACCTGCGAGGTGATCCAGTCGTACCATGCCGACACTCCCTCGCCGGTGGATGCGGACACGGGCAGGATATTGACGTTGGGGTTAACAGAGCGGGCGTAGCCAGCGCACTCATCGAGGTCGAAGTCGACGTAGGGCAGCAGATCGATCTTGTTGATGACGACGAGACCCGCGGCGGCGAACATGTGTGGATACTTCAGCGGTTTGTCGGCGCCTTCGGTCACCGAGATCACCACCACCTTGCCGGCCTCGCCGAGGTCGAACAGCGCGGGGCAGACGAGATTGCCGACGTTTTCGATGAACAGCAGCGACCCCGTCTCCGGTTCGAGTGCATGCAGCGCCCGGTGCACCATGTCGGCGTCGAGGTGGCAGCCGGCCCCGGTGTTGATCTGAACGGCCCGCGCGCCCGCGGCGCGGATTCGTTCGGCGTCGAGCAGCGTTTCCTGGTCGCCCTCGATGACGGTGACGGGCCGGTCGGCCGACAGTTCGCGGATGGTGCGTTCGAGAAGTGTGGTCTTACCCGCGCCGGGCGAACTGGTGACGTTGAGCGCGAGCACGCCGCGCTCGGCCAGCCAGCGCCTGTTCTGCTCGGCGAGCAGGTCGTTCTTCTCGAGGACACGCTGTTCCAGCGTGACGGTCTCGGTGCGGCGGGCGTCCTCGTGGTGGTGATGGTCGTGCGGATGGTCGTGGTGGTCGTGGTGGTCGCCCGCGACGGTGATGACGGCGCCGTCGTCGCCGCAGCCGCATGTTGCACACATGGTCAGCTCACTTCCATCGAGAGGATTCGCAGGTCGCGGCCGGCCAGCACATCGACGTCGGCACTTCCGCACGGGCACAGCAGGATCGGGTCGTGCAACGTGAACTCACGCGAGCACGTGCGGCAGCGGGCCTCGCCCGGCCGGAGATCGAGGTCGAGGCGGGCGCCGTCGGCCACCGTGCCCTGGGTGGCCAGTTCGAAACAGAACTGCATGGAGTCACCGACCACGGCGCACAGCTCGCCGACCTCGAGTTTGACGCTGTGCACGCGACGGCCCGCGGCATGTTCGCACACCGCGTCGACAACGCTCTGCGTGATCGCCATCTCGTGCATGTCAGTCCGCTCATCGAGCCGGTGACCCCACGATAGGCCGATTCTTCGACGACACGTCGCCGATCGGCGTGTCAGGCTTGAATCGAACACGTGTTCGTCTACTGTGGGCGACAGCAGACGACGACTTGTCGGCACCTACCTCTAACGTCACGGCCAACCGATCGAAAAGCGATCGCAAGAAGCATCGAGAGAGATGGAGACCATCACATGGCGCAGGCCCCCGATCGCGAGAAGGCCCTCGAGCTGGCACTCGCGCAAATCGACAAGAATTTCGGCAAGGGCTCGGTGATGCGGCTCGGCGAGGAAGTGCGCCAGCCGATCTCCGTCATCCCCACCGGCTCGATCGCGCTGGATGTCGCACTCGGCATCGGCGGGCTGCCCCGCGGCCGCGTCATCGAGATCTACGGTCCGGAGTCCTCGGGTAAGACCACCGTCGCGCTGCACGCGGTGGCCAATGCCCAGGCGGCGGGCGGCATCGCGGCGTTCATCGACGCCGAGCACGCGCTCGACCCGGAGTACGCCAAGAAGCTCGGTGTCGACACCGACTCGCTGCTGGTGTCCCAGCCCGACACCGGTGAGCAGGCGTTGGAGATCGCCGACATGCTGATCCGGTCCGGCGCACTGGACATCCTGGTCATCGACTCGGTGGCCGCACTCGTTCCGCGCGCCGAGATCGAAGGCGAGATGGGTGACAGCCACGTCGGTCTGCAGGCCCGGCTGATGAGCCAGGCGCTGCGGAAGATGACCGGTGCGCTGAACAATTCGGGCACCACCGCGATCTTCATCAACCAGCTCCGCGAGAAGATCGGCGTGATGTTCGGCTCGCCCGAAACGACCACGGGCGGAAAGGCTTTGAAGTTCTACGCCTCGGTCCGCATGGATGTCAGGCGCATCGAGACGCTGAAGGACGGCACCGACGCGGTCGGTAACCGTACCCGTGTCAAGGTCGTCAAGAACAAGGTGTCGCCCCCCTTCAAGCAGGCCGAGTTCGACATCCTCTACGGCAAGGGCATCAGCAAGGAAGGCTCGCTCATCGACATGGGTGTCGAGCACGGCTTCGTCCGCAAGTCCGGTTCGTGGTTCACCTACGAAGGCGAGCAGCTGGGCCAGGGCAAGGAGAACGCCCGCAACTTCCTGCTCGAGAACCCCGACGTGGCCGCCGAGATCGAGAAGAAGATCAAGGAGAAGCTCGGTATCGGCGCCGTGGTCACCAACGACGAAGTCCTGCCGGCGCCCGTTGACTTCTAAATCCGCCGAACTCTCCCGCGAGGAGCAGGCGCGGGCGCTCTGCCTGCGCCTGCTCACCGCGAGGGCACGCACGCGTGCCGAGCTGGAAGGCCAGCTGGCCAAGCGCGGCTACCCCGACGACGTCAGCTCCCGGGTACTGGACCGGTTGACCGACGTCGGGCTCATCGACGACACCGACTTCGCCGAGCAATGGGTGCGGTCGCGACGGATCAACGCTGGAAAAGGCAAGCGCGCGTTGGCCGCCGAACTGCGCACCAAGGGTGTCGACAACGAGGTGATCACCGCCGCACTGGCCGGTATCGACGCCGGCGCCGAACGCGAGCGCGCCGAGCAATTGGTCCGCGACAAGCTGCGCCGGGAGCGTCTCGAAGCCGACGACGATCCGAAGGTGATGCGCAGGTTGGTCGGGATGCTTGCTCGGCGCGGCTACAGCCAGTCGATGGCGCTCGATGTCGTCACCGTGGAACTGGCCGGTGAGCGCGAGCGCCGTCGCGTCTAGCGGTCAGCTGGTCGGGGCGGTCGCGTAGTCGGTCGACAGGCTGATGTCGCGCCACCGCTCCTGATCCCTGGCCGTGCGTTCGAGCTTGGCCGCGACGTCGTTGAAGGCGCTCGTGCCCAGCTGAATCCGCTCGGGCAGATCCTCGGTTGATTCCAGGTCGACGATGATCTTCGCGGCCTTGAGCGGGTCGCCCTCCTGCGCGTTGTTGGTCTCGGTCGCCCACTGACGCGCCGCGCCGCCGCTGGCGGAATAGTCGTCGATCTCGGCAGCCGCGACCTCGAGGCTGGTCGAGTCAAGGAAATCGGTGCGGAAGGGCCCGGGCTCCACGGCGATCGCGCGGATGCCCAGCGGCGCCAGCTCGTGCGTCATCGCCTCGGAGAAGGCTTCGACCGCGAACTTCGTCGCCGAGTAAGCGCCCCATCCCGGCCACACGACGAAACCGCCGACCGATGACAGGTTGATGATCAGACCCGAACGCTGGGCACGCATCTGCGGCAGCACCGCGCGGGTGACCGACAGCAGCCCGAAGACGTTGACGTCGAACACCGCCCTGACCTCTTCGTCGGAGACCTCTTCGACGGCACCGAGTAGCCCCCGGCCCGCGTTGTTGACCAGCACGTCGATGCGTCCGAACCGACCGACGGCTGTCTCGACGGCCGCACGGGTCTGAGCGGCGTCGTTGACGTCGAGGGCAACGGCGGCGAGCCGGTCACCCGCGTCGGGCAGCGCGTCGAGCACGCTCTGCGGGTTGCGTGCCGTCGCCACCACGCTGTCGCCCCGTGACAACGCCTCCCGTGCGATCTCGAGACCAAAGCCGCGTGAGGCCCCGGTGATGAACCAAACAGACATCTCGAATTCCTTTCTGTAGTCCGTGACGCCCGTTCCAACGCGGGCCGACGGCTCAGTGATGACGGTTTACTGGCACCGGTTCACCTAGGTCTGGCAGAACCACCCACATCCGGTTCGGTTGGCGATAATGAACACCGATGACCGCTCGCCAGGCCGAACTCCGGGAGTTCCTCCGGTCCCGACGCGCCCGTCTGACGCCCGCCGACGTGGGCCTGACCATCAACGGGTCGGGTCGACGGGTCGCGGGGCTGCGCCGCGAGGAGCTCGCCATGCTCGCCGGAGTCAGCGCCGACTACTACGCGCGGCTGGAGCAGGGGCGGGCGACCAATGTGTCCGAACAGGTGTTGGTCGCCGTCGCGGACGCGCTGCGGCTCAACGATGTCGAGCGACGGCACCTGAGCGCCCTCGTCCGGGGACCGGATGCGGCGCAGGCCGACCAGACACCGCGGGTACGACCCGCGTTGCGGTCGATGATCGATGCGCTCGGCCCCGTGCCCGCGCTCCTGCACGACCCGCTCTACGAGGTGCTGGCCATCAACACCGCGGGCAGGGCGCTCATCGACGACTTCCCGGCCATGCCCGCCGCGGAACGCAACTGGGCCAGATGGACGTTCCTCAACCCTCGGGCGCGCGTCGTCTACGTCGACTGGGACGAGGTGGCCGCCCAGGTGGTCGCCGTGATCCGGGCCGCTCAGGCGCTGCAGGCGGGACCGCGCCTGGACCGGTTGTGCGCCGAGCTGAGCAGTCGTTCGGTGGAGTTCGCCCGCTACTGGACCGAACATCGCGTCTTCCAGCACACCTACGGGCCCAAACGCTTCCACCACGAAGCCGTGGGCGACATGACGCTGAACTACGAGACGTTTCACCTGCCCGCTGATCCCGGGCTGTCGCTGATCCTCTACACCGCCGACCCGGGGTCGCCGTCGGAGGCCAAGCTGCGCGAGCTCACCGAACGG
>DATEIG010000724.1:0-2904 GCA_035279185.1 Mycobacterium sp. | reverse complement strand
TCGCCGCGCAGCGCGGGCGCCATGGTGCCCAGATAGTGGCCGCCGATCTGCTTCGGGTCGGTGTGCGTGAACCGCGTGCCGTCGGGCGACATGATCGTGATGAACGCGACATCGGTGTGAGTGCGAATGGCCTCCGTGACCGGTTGCAGAACCTCTGTGGCCCTACCGGATTCGATGGCGGCGGCCGTCGACGGCGAATCGGCCAGCGCCGTCGCGATGGCGATCACCTGCTGACGGGCGGCGGCGTCACCGTCGCGACGGGCGTCGAGCAGCGCCATCACGCTGCCCGCCAGCACGACGACCGCGATCACCAGGATCTGCAGTGCGATCGCCTGACCCGCGAGCGACCTCGGCCACCACCTGCTCAAGGGACGTCCAATTCCTGTGCGGTGATGGCGAGAATCTCGTCGGCGCAGCCGATCGCGATGAGATGGCCGCCTCGCTCGACGGGATGCCAGATCGCCCCCGACATCGCGTCGGCCACTTCTTTGTTGATCGGGTCGGGCACAAGTGCATCGTCGAGCCCCTGCCAGAGATGTACGGGCCGCTCGATCGCCCTGACGTCGAAGGCCCACCGCCGATAGAGCAGTTCGGCGTCGCGGACGAGGCCATCGGATCCGTGCGCGAAGCATTCGGCGCAGGCGTCGGCGAAGGCCTGGGCGATCTCGGGGTCGGACAACAGTCGCTTGTCGTACTCGCTGACGCTCTTGCGGACCTGCTTGACGAAGCCGCTCCGAAACCGCTTGGCGGACAGACCCAGTGCGGCATACATGAGCCGGAAGCCGGGCGTGAAGCGCAGCGCGAGGGCTCCGCCGAGCGCATCGATTTTCGACAGATACCGCTTTGCGGAGTTGTCGCCGAATGCGCCGTAGCTGCCCGGCGCGATGCTGCTGACGTGGCGCAGCCGGGCCGGGTCGATGTGGGCGGCAGCCGCGAGCGCCCACGGCCCGCCTTCCGACCACCCCGTCACGCCGAACTGTTCGTATCCCAACGCGTCAGCGACGGTGACGAGGTCGTCGGCCCAGCCGGCATAGGTCCTTTTCTTCTGCGGACTCGACTGACCCTGGCCCGGCCGGTCGACGCCGACCAGACGCAGTCCATTCTTGGCCGCCGCGGCCGCCAGAAGGCGAACCTCCAGCCTGCTGCCCGGTCCGCCGTGGTTGTGCAGAACCAGCGGACCGCTCGGGTCGCCGACCTCGAGGTAGGCGAGCCTGCGGCCGTCCGGGGTCGTCACCGACGCGGTCACGTCGTCAATGAAAGCAGTTCACGACAGCGGGCATGGCGGTTCTCGGCGGTCCGTTGACTCTGCGTCGTTGCCGGTCCCAACTCGCATTTCTCCGCGCTGCGCGCAGAGTCGATCGTCTGCTCATGCCCGGCGCACCGCTGAACGAAATGAACTAAAACGTGACCTGGCTCACCGGGTGTCAGAGCCTGGTCCCACATCACATTGATGTCGACCTTGGAGGTAGTCAGCACATGTCAATCATCGACCGCAAGCCCCCGGTAGCCGACCCGCCCGATCGACCGCGGCGTAAGGACCGCACGCACTGGTTGTACATCGCCGTCATCGTCGCGGTGGTGTTCGGTGTCGCGGTCGGCATCCTCGCGCCCGAGGTCGGCAAGAGCGTCGGCGTCCTGGGCACCATGTTCGTCGCGCTGATCAAGATGATGATCGCGCCGGTCATCTTCTGCACGATCGTCCTCGGCATCGGTTCGGTCCGCAAAGCCGCCACCGTCGGCAAGGTCGGCGGGCTGGCCTTCCTGTACTTCCTCGTGATGTCGACGTTCGCGCTGGCGATCGGTCTCGTCGTCGGCAACCTCATCCATCCCGGCAGCGGCATGAACCTCTCGCCGAGTGCTGCGGGCAAGGGCGCCGAGCTCGCCGAAAAGGCGCACGAGTCAGGCGGTTTGATGGACTTCGTGCAGGGCATCATCCCCGACACGCTGTTCTCGGCGCTGACAGCGGGCAGCGTCCTGCAGGCACTGTTCGTCGCGCTTCTCGTCGGGTTCGCGCTTCAGGCGATGGGCAGCGCGGGGGAGCCGGTTCTGCGCGGTATCGAGCACCTGCAGAAGCTGGTGTTCAAGGTTCTCGTGATGATCCTGTGGCTGGCGCCGATCGGCGCATTCGGCGCCATCGCCAATGTCGTCGGCCAGACCGGCTGGACCGCCGTGACGCAACTGCTGACGCTGATGCTGGGCTTCTACATCACCTGCGTGCTGTTCGTGTTCGGCGTGCTGGGCGCGCTGCTGCGGGCGGTGTCGGGCGTCTCGATCTTCAAGCTGGTGCGCTACCTCGCCCGCGAGTACCTGTTGATCTTCTCGACGTCGTCGTCGGAGTCCGCGCTGCCGCGACTCATCGCCAAGATGGAGCACCTCGGTGTGGACCGCAGCACCGTCGGCGTCGTCGTCCCGACCGGCTATTCGTTCAACCTGGATGGCACCGCTATCTACCTGACCATGGCGTCGCTGTTCATCGCCGACGCACTCGGCAGCCCGCTGTCGGTCGGTGAGCAGATCGGCCTGCTGGTGTTCATGATCGTCGCCTCCAAGGGCGCCGCGGGTGTCACCGGGGCCGGCCTGGCCACGCTGGCGGGCGGCCTGCAGAGCCACCGTCCCGACCTGCTCGACGGCGTCGGCCTGATCGTCGGCATCGACCGGTTCATGTCGGAGGCCCGCGCGGTCACCAACTTCTCCGGCAACGCCGTCGCCACGCTGCTGGTCGGATCGTGGACCAAGACCGTCGACAAGAATCAGGTGAATGCCGTTCTGCGCGGCGAGGATCCGTTCGACGAGCTGACCATGGTCGACGACCATGCCCCGCGCGCCGAAGAGCCGGCGCAGGAACGTATTCCTGCTCCGGCGTAGGGCGCGCACACAAGAAGGCCCGGCCGGTACCGCCACCGG
>DATEIG010000723.1:0-3330 GCA_035279185.1 Mycobacterium sp. | reverse complement strand
GCGCAGCGCCACCGAGACCCGCCCGGACGCGATCGTGCTGGACATCAACATGCCGGTGCTCGACGGCGTCAGTGTGGTGACCGCGCTGCGCGCCATGGACAACGACGTGCCGGTCTGCGTGCTCAGCGCCCGCAGCTCGGTCGACGACCGGGTCGCCGGGCTCGAGGCGGGCGCCGACGACTACCTGGTCAAGCCGTTCGTGCTGCAGGAACTCGTGGCGCGCGTCAAGGCGCTGCTGCGGCGCAGGGGTGCGACGGCCACCTTCTCGTCGGAGACCATCTCCGTCGGCCCGCTCGAGGTCGACATCCCCGGCCGACGCGCACGGGTCAACGGCGTCGACGTCGACCTGACCAAGCGTGAGTTCGACCTCCTTGCCGTGCTGGCCGAGCACAAGACCGCGGTGCTGTCGCGGGCCCAGCTTCTCGAGCTGGTGTGGGGCTACGACTTCGCCGCCGACACCAACGTGGTCGACGTCTTCATCGGCTACCTCCGTCGCAAGCTGGAGGCCGGTGGCGCGCCCCGGCTGCTGCACACGGTCCGCGGCGTGGGGTTCGTGCTGAGGCAGCAGTAGTTCGATGCCTCCGCTGTCGCGGTTCCTGCGCCGGACCCCGTCGCTGCGCACCCGCGTGGCGTTCGCGACAGCCATCGCCGCGGCCATCGTCGTCGGCATCGTGGGCACGGTGGTGTGGATCGGCATCACCAACGACCGCAAGGAGCGCCTCGACCGCAGGCTCGACGAGGCGGCCGGGTTCGCGATCCCGTTCCTCCCCCGCGGTCTCGACAACATCCCGAAGTCACCCAACGACCAGGACGCCGTCATCACCGTCCGCAAGAACGACCAGGTGACGTCGAACGCCGACGTCGTGCTGCCTCAGCTGCCCGTGGGCTACGCGGACACCTACGTCAACGGCGTGCGCTACCGGGTCCGCACCGTCGAGATCCGGGTGCCCGAGCCGATGTCGGTGGCCGTCGGTGCCACCTACGACGCGACGATCGCCGACACCAACAACCTGCACCGCCGCGTGCTGATCATCTGCTCGTTCGCGATCGGGGCGGCGACGTTCGCGGGCTGGCTGCTCGCCGCGTTCGCGGTGCGGCCGCTCAAGCACCTGGCCCAGCAGACCCGTCAGATCGACGCCGGCGACGCCGCGCCCGACGTCGAGGTGCGCGGCGCCACAGAGGCCGTCGAGATCGCCGAGGCGATCAAGGGCATGCTGCAACGCATCTGGAACGAGCAGGACCGCACGAAGGCGGCGCTGGCCTCGGCCCGTGACTTCTCCGCGGTGTCGGCGCATGAGCTGCGCACGCCGCTGACCGCCATGCGCACCAACCTCGAGGTGCTCTCCACCCTCGATCTGCCCGACGAGCAACGCAAAGAGGTCATCAACGACGTCATCAGGACGCAGTTCCGGGTGGAGGAAACGCTCGGCGCGCTGGAACGGCTGGCCCAGGGCGAACTCTCGACGTCCGACGACCATGTGCCGGTCGACATCACCGAGTTGCTCGACCGGGCCGCACACGACGCGATGCGCATCTACCCCGATCTCGACGTGTCGCTGGTACCTGCGCCGACGATCATCATCGTCGGCCTGCCCGCGGGTCTGCGATTGGCGGTGGACAATGCGATCGCCAACGCGGTGAAGCACGGCGGTGCCACCAGGGTGCAGCTGTCAGCGGTGAGTTCCCGTGCGGGCGTGGAGATCGCGATCGACGACGACGGCGTCGGCCTCCCCGAGGAGGAACGAGAGATCGTGTTCGAGCGCTTCTCCCGAGGGTCGACGGCTTCGGTCTCGGGCTCGGGCCTCGGCTTGGCGCTGGTGGCCCAGCAGGCCGAGTTGCACGGCGGCACAGCGTCTTTGCAGGCGAGCCCGCTGGGCGGGGTCCGTCTACTGCTGCGACTGCCCGGCCCTCGCTAGCGTCACTCGTCTCAGGCGGCCTTCTTCACCGCGATCCTGTTGATCACCTTCATCTTCGGCCACGCCGCCGTCACCGCGGACTGCGCCTCGTTCTTCGCGTCCGCGCTCGACGCGGTGCCGCCGAGCGTGACGGTGTCGCCTTTCAGATCGAAGGTGTACCCGGTGACTCCGACAGCGGAACCAAGGATCGATCCCAGCGCAGCGAAGTCGGGTGCGTTGACGCCGGGCTTGACGACGGTGTTGTCGGTCACCTGCAGGCCGGACCCGAAAGCCAGCTTGAGGCTCTGCACCAGCGACGTCTTCGCCTCTTGAGTCGGCAGTTCACCGGCGAGCCTGAAGCCCTTGTCCGTCAACGCAATCGACAACGGCGCGAAGTTCATCTCCGGCGTCCTGGGGGCACTCGACGTCGTCGACGGTTCGGCCCGCGGCGCGTCCGACGCGTCGGGCTCGGACGGCCGGTGAAGCGCCCACCAGATCGCCGCCGCCAGCACCACGATCGCGACCACTGCCACCAGCAACGCCCGACGGGGCCGGCGTCGCTCAGCGAGATCCGGCACGGGTTGTCCCGCGGGACTCAGCGGACGTCGAGCAGGTCGATGACGAAGATCAGCGTCTTGCCCGACAATCGGTGCCCCGACCCCGCCGGTCCGTAGGCCTGCTCGGGCGGGATGACGAGCCGACGCCGACCGCCGACCCGCATACCGGGGATCCCGTCCTGCCATCCCTGGATCAGCCCGCGCAGCGGGAATTCGATCGACTCGCCGCGATTCCAGGAGCTGTCGAACTCCTCGCCGGTGTCGTATTCGACTCCCACGTAATGCACCGTCACCGCTGCGCCGGGCACCGCCTCGGCGCCGTCGCCGACCACCACGTCGTCGATGACCAGCTCGGTCGGTGCGGGGCCGTCGGGAAATTCCACCTCGGGTTTAGTCGCCACGGTCGGCTACGTTACGCCCCAATCTCAGGTGAGTACGGGCGCACAACGGGCACACTGGTGCGATGGCATCCGAACACAATCCGCTGGCCCGTATCCACGAACTCGTCGAGGAGGAACGCGAGCTGCGCGACCGCCTGCAGCGGAAGGAGATCAGCGCCGAGGAGGAGCACGCCCGCCTTCGCGACCTCGAGGTGCAGCTGGACCAGTGCTGGGACCTTCTTCGACAGCGCCGCGCGCTCCGCGAGACCGGCGGCGACCCGCGGGAGGCGCAGGTGCGCCCGCCCGACGAGGTCGAGGGCTACCTGAATTGATCACCGACGCCCAGACCAACGTCGTCATCGTGGGCGGCGGCCACAATGCCCTGGTGGCGGCCGCCTATCTGGCGCGTGCGGGCCGTCGCGTCCGGGTGCTGGAACGCCTGGACCACGTCGGCGGTGCGGCGGTGTCAGCCCACGCCTTCGAGGGCGTCGACGCCCG
>DATEIG010000722.1:0-2651 GCA_035279185.1 Mycobacterium sp. | reverse complement strand
CGACCCAGCCCGTGGCGATCGTGCTGGTGGCGGCCGCCGTGGTGGCCGTCTGCCCGGCGATGGTGCTCGTGCCGGGCCCGCACATCCTCAACGGCGCACTGGATCTGCTCGACCTGCGGGTGACGCTGGGGATCGCCAGGCTGGCCTTCGGCATGCTCGTGTTGACCGCGATAGCGGCGGGGCTGATCGTCGGTCTCGCGGTCGGCGGCCAGACGCTCGCGGTCACGGCACCGTCGACCAGCGCGCCGTTCGTCGTCGACGTGCTCGCCGCGGGCGTCGCCGCGGCGTCCTACCCGGTGTACTTCTCGATGCCGTGGCGGATGATCGGCTGGCCCGTCGCCGCGGGCATGCTGGCCCACGCCGCGCACTGGTATGCCCTCGAGCTCGGCGCGAGCCTGGCCGTCGCGGCGTTTCTCGCCTGTCTGCTGGTCGGCGCGCTGCTGGTGCCGATCTCGCATCGGATGCGAATTCCCTTCGCGGGCATCGGGTTCGCCGCCGTCGTCGCACTGGTC
The DNA here is from genome assembly GCA_035279185.1 of Mycobacterium sp. Taxonomy (GTDB): domain Bacteria; phylum Actinomycetota; class Actinomycetes; order Mycobacteriales; family Mycobacteriaceae; genus Mycobacterium. Next base: position 2,139 of record DATEIG010000722.1, on the reverse strand, counting down.
CCCGGCGTGTTCGTGTTCCGCACGCTGGCCGGCTTCGTCGAGTTCGCGGCCCATCCGTCGGCGCAGTTGCTCAGCTCGTCGGCCGCCGACCTGATCGGTGCGACGATCATCGTCGCGGGCATGGCGCTGGGCCTCGCGCTTCCGATGCACACCTACGCCAGCCGGCTGACCCGTCGGGGTCAGTACTGACGCCGCAACGAAATAGCATGAACCCATGAGCGTGAAGGTTGATCTGGAACAGCTCGAGTCCGCGCTCGCGGAATACTCGTTCGCCTACGTGGTGACGGTCAGCGAGGACCACCGGGCGCACACCGTCGCCGTCACCCCGGTCCTGGCCGACGGTGTGTTCACCGTCGACGCCTTCGGCGGCACCACGAAACGCAACGCCGAAGCGCACCCCGACATCACGCTCGTGTGGCCGCCGCGCGACCCGAGCGGCTACACGCTGATCGTCGACGGTCGCTGCGAGCTCACCGATGAGGCGATGCGGGTGACGCCCGATCGCGCCGTGCTGCACCGGATGCCGAACGACTGCATGCCGCTGGAACCCAAGCCGCAGACATGAAAAAGCCCGACCCCTTTTGGGGGCCGGGCCTTCTCGTAAGCGTTGGACTGACTTAGAAGTCCATTCCGCCCATACCACCGGTCGGGTCGCCGACAGGTGCGGCGGCCTTCTCCGGCTTGTCTGCGACGACCGCTTCGGTCGTCAGGAACAGCGCCGCGATCGACGCGGCGTTCTGCAGTGCCGAACGGGTCACCTTGACCGGGTCGGCGACGCCCGCCTTGAGCAGGTCCTCGTACTCGCCGGTGGCGGCGTTGAGGCCGGTGCCCGCGGCGGCGTTGCGAACCTTCTCGGCGACGACGCCGGGCTCCAGGCCGCCGTTGAAGGCGATCTGCTTCAGCGGAGCCTCGAGCGCCACGCGAACGATGTTCGCGCCGGTCGCCTCGTCGCCGGTGAGCTTCAGCTCCTCCAGCGCCGGGGCCGACTGCAGCAGGGCCACGCCACCGCCGGCGACGATGCCCTCTTCGACGGCCGCCTTCGCGTTGCGAACGGCGTCCTCGATGCGGTGCTTGCGCTCCTTGAGCTCGACCTCGGTGGCCGCGCCCGCCTTGATCACCGCAACACCGCCGGCCAGCTTGGCCAGACGCTCCTGCAGCTTCTCGCGGTCGTAGTCGGAGTCGCTGTTCTCGATCTCGGCGCGGATCTGGCTGACACGGCCCGCGATGGCGTCCGGGTCACCGGCGCCCTCGATGATCGTGGTCTCGTCCTTGGTGACGACGACCTTGCGCGCCTTGCCGAGCAGCTCGACGACCGCGGTCTCCAGGGACAGGCCGACCTCTTCGCTGATGACCTGGCCACCGGTGAGGATCGCCATGTCCTGCAGCATCGCCTTGCGACGGTCACCGAAGCCCGGGGCCTTGACGGCGACGGACTTGAAGGTGCCGCGGATCTTGTTCACGACCAGGGTCGACAGGGCCTCGCCCTCGACGTCCTCGGCGATGATCAGCAGCGGCTTGCCCGACTGGATGACCTTCTCCAGCAACGGAAGCAGGTCCTTGACGGTCGAGACCTTCGAGGACACCAGCAGGATGTACGGATCCTCGAGGACCGCTTCCTGACGCTCGGCGTCGGTGACGAAGTAGCCCGAGATGTAGCCCTTGTCGAAGCGCATACCCTCGGTGAGCTCCAGCTGCAGGCCGAAGGTGTTGGACTCCTCGACGGTGATGACACCCTCGTTGCCGACCTTGTCCATGGCCTCGGCGATCAGCTCGCCGATGGACGCGTCGCCGGCGGAGATGCCCGCGGTGGCAGCGATCTGCTCCTTGGTCTCGACCTCCTTGGCCGACTTCAGCAGCGTCTCGGTGACCTTCTCGACGGCCTTCTCGATGCCGCGCTTGAGACCGAGCGGGTTGGCGCCCGCCGCGACGTTGCGCAGACCCTCGCGCACGAGCGCCTGGGCCAGCACGGTGGCGGTGGTGGTGCCGTCGCCCGCGACATCGTCGGTCTTCTTGGCGACTTCCTTGACCAGCTCAGCGCCGATCTTCTCGTAGGGGTCCTCCAGCTCGATCTCCTTGGCGATGGAAACACCATCGTTGGTGATCGTGGGGGCGCCCCACTTCTTCTCCAGGACGACGTTG
>DATEIG010000721.1:0-5286 GCA_035279185.1 Mycobacterium sp. | reverse complement strand
AGCCCTTGGTCTCGCCTTTTTCGACCGCCCGGCCGACACTGGTCATAGGCCGTGTGCCGACCAGAACCTCATAACCGGCCTTTCGCGCCTCGGCCTCGCCCAAACCGACCCGGCCGAGCGGCGGGTCGATGTAAAGCGCATACGTGGGCACGCGGTCGCTGATCTTGCGCGGGTCGTCGTCGAGCAGATTGGCGGCGACGATCTCGAAGTCGTTGTACGAGGTGTGGGTGAAGGCGCCGCGGCCGTTGCAGTCGCCCATCGCCCAGATGTGCTCGACGTTGGTCCGGCACTGGTCGTCGACGACGATGTTGCCGCGCGAATCCGTCTCCACCCCAGCCTTTTCCAAGCCGAGATCGTCGGTGTTGGGCCTGCGGCCGATCGCCATCAGCAGATGGGAACCGGCGATGGGTTCACCGCCCTCTCGTGGCGTCACCTCGAAGCCGTTGTCGCGCTTGCGGAACGAGATGGCGGACGCATCGAGTTCGATCCCGATCCCCTCTTTCTCGAGAATCTCCTTGATGGCGGCCGACACGTCCTCGTCTTCGCGCGACGTCAGCCGCGGCCCCTTCTCGATGACGGTGACCTCGGCGCCGAACCGGCGGTACATCTGGGCGAACTCGAGCGCGATGTAGCTCCCGCCGATGATCACCAGATGTTCTGGCAGCGTGTCCAGATCGAGGATGCCGACGTTGGTCAGATAGTCGACATCGGCCAGTCCTGGCATGTCCGGCACCACTGCCCTACCGCCGACGTTGAGGAAGATCTTGTCGGCCCGCAGGACCTGGTCGTCGACCTGAACGGTGTGCGGATCGGTGAAGCGCGCATGGCCGCGAATCAGCGTGCAGTTGTCCATGCCCTCCAGCCATGACTCGACACCCTCCCGGTCGCCGGTCATCACTTTGTCCTTGCGGGCCTTGACCTTCGTCATGTCGACGCTGATTTCGCCAGTGCCGATGCCGAATTCGCCGCCCCGGCGCGCGACGTGCGCCGCATGCGCACTGGCCACCAACGTCTTGGTCGGGATGCAGCCGTAATTCACACACGTGCCGCCCACCAGCTTGCGCTCGATGACCGCGACAGTCTGTCCCGCGGCGGTGAGCCGCCCCGCCAGTGGCGGACCCGCCTGCCCGGCGCCGACGATGATTGCGTCGAATTGCTGTGTCTCAGTCGCCATTCAGATGACCGACGCCAGTGCCACGACAGCGAAGCCGCCGACGATTGCGACGACGTCCTCGACCAGTGCGATGGGAAGGTCACGTCCGCCGGTCGCCGCCACAAGTTTCTGGCGCGCCGCCGCACCGCCGAGCGTGCCGACCACCGCGCCGATCAGCGCGGCGCCGATGGCCCCGACCACGACCCACGCCGTCGCGTTGTAGACGGCGCCGGTGGCCAGCACGGCGCCCGAGAAGGCTGCGGTGACCAACCGAGCGCCGAACTGCATCGGCACCCGCCTGCTCGGTGTGCTCGGTAGTTGGTCGGTCACCAGTTCGCCCACCGCCAGAATGGACAGCACCGTCACCGTGATCGGGTGCGCCACCCACTGCGCCCATGTGCCGTCGAGGGTGATCCAGCCGAGTAGCCCCGCCCAGGCCACCACCGCAGGCGCAGACAGCGCACGAAGGCCGGCGACGACACCGATCAGCAGGGCGAATAGCAGAACCAGGAAATACGTCATGCAAACCTCCGACCAGGCGAAAACGTCACCCGGACGCTAACACGCAAACACCGGCAAGACCGGGCGAAGCTAGAAGCGGCAGAACCGGATGTCGGAGGCCAGAATCGCTTTCGCGCCGATCGCCGCGATCCTGTCCATGATCGCGTTGACGTCGCGACGCGGCACCAGGGCGCGCACCGCCACCCACGCCGGATCAGCCAACGGCGCGATGGTCGGCGACTCCAGTCCCGGGGTGACGGCGGTAGCCGCCTCGAGCACGGTGCGCGGGCAGTCGTAGTCGAGCATCAGGTATTGCTGCCCGAACACCACACCCTGTACCCGAGCCGCCAACTGGTCACGGGCAGAGGCGTTGTCGTCGCGCGGGTCGGTGTGTTCGATGAGCACCGCCTCGGAATCACACAGCGGTTCACCGAAGGCGGCGAGGTCGTGCAGTCCCAGCGTCCGGCCGGAGCCGACGACGTCGGCGATGGCGTCGGCCACGCCCAGCGCGACGGAGATCTCGACGGCTCCGTCGAGACGGATCACGGTCGCCTCGATTCCGTTGGCGGCCAGATCTTTTCGCACCAGGTTGGGAAATGCGGTGGCGATTCGCTTGCCGGCGAGGTCGCCGACGGTCCAGTCGCGACCCCTGGGGGCGGCGTAGCGGAAGGTCGAGGAGCCGAAGCCGAGCGCGAGCCGTTCACGGACGGGGGCGTCGGACTCCGCGGCCAGGTCGCGCCCCGTGATCCCGAAGTCCAGCTGGCCGGACCCGACGTAGATCGCGATGTCCTTGGGCCGCAGAAAGAAGAACTCGACGTTGTTGACCGGGTCGATGACGGTGAGATCCTTGGGATCGGTGCGGCGCCGATAGCCCGCCTCCGACAGGATCTCGGCGGCGGGCTCGCTCAACGTGCCCTTGTTGGGTACCGCGACGCGCAGCATGCCGTTCGTCGATGAGCCGCTTGGGCGAAGAGCAGACATCACAGCTTTCCGTAGACGTCGTCGAGGGTCAGGCCGCGAGAGAGCATCAGCACCTGCGTCCAGTAGAGCAGCTGGCTGATCTCTTCGGCGAGCGCATCGTCGCCCTCGTGCTCGGCGGCGAGCCACACCTCGCCCGCCTCCTCGAGGATCTTCTTGCCGAGCCCGTGCACGCCGCCGTCCAGCGCGGCGACCGTGCCGCTGCCGTCGGGCCTGGTCCGCGCTTTGTCGCTGAGCTCGGCGAACAGCTCGTCGAAGGTCTTCACGGCCTGCGATTGTTCCACGCGCCGGCTACGGCGGTCACGCGGGTTTCGCAGCGGCGCTCAGTGCCCCGGGGCAGGCAGCGCCGACGTATCGCCCTTCATGTCCTCCAGGTGCATGCCCTTGGTCTCCTGCACCCACCTGGACACGAACAGGAACGACAGCACCGCACAGATCGCGTAGAAGCCGTACGCCACACCGAGCGAGAAGTCGCCCAGCGCGGGGAACGACGCTGTGATCAGGCAGTTGGCGATCCACTGCGCGGCCGCGGCGAGACCCAACGCCGCACCGCGGATGCGGTTGGGGAACATCTCGCCGAGCAGCACCCAGACCACCGGGCCCCACGACATGCCGAACGCGACGACGAACAGGTTTGCGGCGATCAACGCGATCGGGCCCGCAGCGCCGCTCAGGCTCGGCGAGCCGTCGACCACTGGGGCGGTACCGAAGATCACCGCCATCGTCCCGAGCGTGATGGCCATGCCCGCCGAACCGATCAGCAGCAGCGGTTTGCGTCCGATCTTGTCGATCAGCGCGATCGCGATCAGCGTGGTGAGGATGTTCGTCACCGAGGTGATGACCGTGATGATGAACGCCTGACTCTCGCCGAACCCGACGGCCTCCCACAGCACATTGCTGTAGTAGAAGATCACGTTGATACCGACGAACTGCTGGAAAACCGACAGAAGGACGCCGACCCAGACGATCCCGTACAGGCCGCCGGTCGGCTTCCTCAGATCACGCCACGACGGCGGCTTCTCGGACTTCAGCGACTCCTGGATGCGTGTGATCGTCAGCTCGAGGTTCTTCTCGCCCAGCAGCGTCGTGAGAACCCTGCGTGCCTCCGGAATGCGGAACGTCGCAACCAGATAGCGCGGCGACTCCGGAATCGTGAACGCCAGTGCGCCGTATAGGATCGCGGGCACGGCCATGATGATGAACATCCATCGCCAGGCCTCCAGGCCCATCCAGAGTTCTTCGCGGGCGCCGCCCGCCAGGCGGGCCAGCAGGGCGTCGATCGCGAGCGAGACGAAGATGCCGGTGACGATCGCCAGCTGCTGCAGCGATCCCAGCCTGCCGCGGATACGCGGCGGCGAGGTCTCGGCGATGTACGCGGGGGCGATCACCGAGGCGACACCGACGCCGATGCCGCCCACCACTCGGAACAGACCGAACATCCAGACACCGGTCGCCAGGCCCGTGCCGAAGGCACTGATGAGGAACAGCAGCGCGGCGATCTTCATCACCGCGAGCCGGCCGATCTTGTCGGCGAGCCGCCCGGCGACCACCGCGCCGAGGGCGGCGCCGATCAGCGCCGCCGCCACTGCGACACCGGTGACGAGTTTGCTGATCTGGAAATGATCTTCGACGGCCGCGACCGCACCGTTGATGACCGCGCTGTCGTAGCCGAAGAGCAGCCCGCCGAGGGCTGCTACCGAAGCGATTCGGACGACGCGGCCGCTGTGTTCGGATTCCTCGTAGTCGACGGCTGACGACGAGTCACCGGCGGGTCCGTGAGTCATGTGACGACCTTCCGCGGCTGTGCGTGATGGACGTCACATTCAATCACAGACGCCGGGTCATGCGGTGCGTTCTCGGATCTGCGTGATCAGGTCGGAATGAATGCCGCGCAGATCGGTCGGATCGAGGCCGGCCAGCGACGCTACGTGATGTCGCGTGATTCCGCGTGGCACCTCGACGTCGTTGGGCACCACCAAGACCGGGCAGCCTGCACGCTCGGCCGCCGTCGTTCCGGTGACGGAGTCCTCGATGGCCAGACAGTCCTGCGGCTGCAGATTCAGCAACTCGGCCGCGCGCAGATACGGGTCCGGCGCCGGCTTTCCACTGCGCACTTCGTCACCGCACACGCTGGCTGAAAAGTAATGACGGCCAATGCCGTTCAGCGCCCGCTCGGTGAGCGCTCGCTCGGTGTTGGTGACCAACACCATCGGTGTGCCCTCGGCGGCAAGCGAATCGAGCATCTCCTTGGCGCCGTCACACCATGGCAGGCCACGGTCGAACAGCTCGGCGGTGTAGTCGTTGAGCCAGCGGCTCGATTCGGCCATCGCGTCGCGATCGAGGTCGAGCCCGAGCGACGTGTAGACGATGAGCATGGTGTTCTCCGCGACGCTGCCGATCATCGAGGCGCGCACCTCGGCAGTCATCTCACCGCCAAGCTTCCCGTAGAGCGCGGCTAACGAGACGTCCCACACCTTTTCGGAGTCGACAAGCGTGCCGTCCATGTCCCACAACACGGCTTTCACGGCGCCACAGCGGTTTTCACTCAGTCCTCCGGGTTGTAGCCGAGGTTGGGGGCAAGCCAGCGCTCGGCTTCGGCAAGCGTCCAGCCCTTGCGCTTCGCGTAGTCGGCGACCTGGTCCTGGGCCAACCGG
>DATEIG010000720.1:0-3081 GCA_035279185.1 Mycobacterium sp. | reverse complement strand
AGTGCGGTTGTTGAGGGGGCGGAGATCCCTCGGTGCCACCGAACTGCGGCTCAGTCATGGCACCCAGCATGCCAGACGGCCCAGCGCTGACTAGAGGGTTTGTCCGGCCAGCAGCCTGAGAGTGTCCACCAGCCCGTCGACAGGAATGGACGGGTCGATCGAGCGCATCAGGCCGAGGCCGATACCCAGGGCGAGCAGGGTGGTCGCCGCTTCTCTGCCCGCCATCGTCATCTCGAGATCGTCGGCGGATTCGATTCCGTCGGCGAGCATGTGGATGATGCCGTTCAGCCGCTCCGCCAACTCGGTGCGCATTTGGTCGTTCGAGCGCGCGTGCATGGCGAATTCGGCCTCCAACGGCGTCCATCCCGGATCACCGATGACCTGTTCCGCCCAGTGCCGCAGCGCCTCGAACCTGTCGCTCTGCGAGAACGTCGCGACCGCAGCCGACAGGCGCTCGGCCCGTACCTCGTCGAGGACGGCGGCGCACAGTTCGTCCTTGTTCCGGAAGTTGGAGTAGACGGCACCCTTCGAATATCCGGCCGCATCGGCGACTTTTTCCAACGATGTCGGGTGGTAGCCGTCGGTGAAGAACATCTGCCGCGCGGTCGCGACCAGCTTGGCCCTGGTCTGAGCCTGGCGTTCGGCGCGGGTCATACGGGCCATGGATGCAAGTGTAGATCTTTGACATACCAATAGACTCCAGATACCGTCGGTTTCTCAATGGAAGGGGCCGTGATGGTCTACCCGAAGATCGAGGTTGACGGCGGGATAGTGCTGGTCACCGGCGGTGCGCGTGGTATCGGAAAGACGACGGGCGACCTGTTCGCCGCCCGGGGCGCGACGGTCTGCGCGGGTGACCTCGACGGTGCCGAGTACACGGTCGACGTGACGTCGCGCGACTCGTTCTCGGAGTTCGTCGAGGCCGTGATCGCCCGCCACGGCCGCATCGATGTGCTCGTCAACAATGCGGGCATCATGCCGCTGGGCGACTTCCTGTCCGAGGACGACGCGATCAGTCGCACCACCTTCGCGGTGAATGTGTGGGGCCTGGTGCACGGCATGCGACTCGTGATGCCACACATGGTCGGACGCGGGCGAGGCCATGTCGTGAACGTCGCCTCGATGGCCGGAAAGCTGGTCGTCCCCGGCATGGCGATCTACAACGCCAGCAAGTTCGCCGCGGTCGGACTGTCCGCGGCTGTCCGCGAGGAGTATCGCGACACGGGCGTCAGCGTGACCGCTGTGCTGCCCAGCGCCGTCCGGACCCGGCTCGCATCGGGGGTGCCCTTGGGCGGCGGTATGCCGACCGTCGAACCGGAGGCAGTGGCGGCGGCGATCGTCCGCAGCGTGACGAACCGGCGCGCCGAGATCACCGTGCCCGGGTATCTCGCCGGGTGGGACGTGGTGAATGCCCTGAGTCCTGGTGCGGTGATGGCGTTGGCGCGCAGAATGATTGGCGATCGGCGGGCCCTGACATCGGTCGAGCCCGATGAGCGCGGTGAGTACGAGAAGGCGATCGACGCGCAAGTTCGGGGGCGACGGTGATGCGGCGGCCGAGAATCGTGATCATCGGCGCGGGCGTCGCCGGGATCGCCACCGCGGTGACGCTGCAGCGCGCGGGATTCGACGACTTCGCGATCCTCGAGAAGGGCGACGACGTCGGTGGCGTCTGGCACTGGAACCACTACCCCGGCTTGACGTGTGACGTGCCGTCGCAGCTCTACCAGTTCTCATTCGCGCCGAAACCCGATTGGAGCGGAATCTTCGCGCCGGGCGAGGAGATTCAGCGCTATCTCCGGGACATCGTCGAGGACTTCGACTTGAAGGATCGGCTGCGTCTGCGATCGGAAGTCGTCTCAACGATTTTCAGGGGCAGCACATGGGAAGTCGTCACAGCGGACGGCATGACGTGGACAGCCGACTTCGTGATCGGCGCCACCGGCGTGCTGCACCACCCGTTCACGCCGGAGATTCCCGGGCTCGACACATTCGAGGGCGACGTCGTGCACACCGCACGGTGGGATGACACGATCGTGACAGCAGGCCGCAGGATCGCGGTCATCGGCAACGGTTCAACCGGCGTTCAGATCATTTCGGCTCTGCAGCGTGACGCCGAGCGCATCACGCATCTCGTCCGCACCCCGCAATGGGTGATCTGGGCGCCGATCGGGCTGGCGCAGCCGGGCCTGCTGACGCGGGCGCTTCGCATGCGGCCATCGGCGAACGAGCGGTTGCATCGCGCGATGCTCTGGGCCTCAGGGATCTTGGCCGATGTCGCGACGAAACCGTCATGGCGCAGACGGTTGATACAGGCTTACGCACGGTGGTGTGTGCGCCTGCAGATCCGGGATGACGGGCTGCGGCAGCGCTTGACGCCGGACTACCAGCCGCTGTGCAAGCGACAGGTGGTGTCGGACGGGTATTACCGGGCGATCCAGTCGCCGAACGCGGAACTGGTGACCTCCGCGATCGAGAGCATCACGGCGCACGGCATCATGACCGCCGACGGCCAGGAGATCGACGTGGATCTTCTGATCCTGGCGACCGGCTTTCACACGCACAACTACATGCGGCCGATGAACATGCGGGGCCGTGACGGGCTGACGATCGACGACGCCTGGTCGAAAGGCCCGCGCGCTTATCGGATGACGGCCATCCCGGGTTTCCCCAACTTCTTCACTGTGCTGGGCCCCAACTCCCCGACTGGTTCCATCCCGCTGCACTTCTCCGCCGAGCTGACCGCCGAGTACATCGTGGCGTGGTTGCGGCGATTCGCGGCAGGCGAGTTCACGACTGTCGAAGTGACGGAACAGGCCACCACCAAATTCAACGACGACGTCGCCACCGCGCTCGGGCCGACCGTATGGAACACCGGGTGCAATTCCTGGTATCTCACCGATGAGGGCAACATCGACCTGTGGCCCTACGACCGTAAAACGATGATGGCCATGCTTTCTCGACCTGACGACCGCGACTTCCACATCGCGTAGAACGACCCATCCGAGCGGCCTGGAGCGCCGGCTCGCATAGCGCATCTAACTGGAATGAATCTTTCGGTTTGCCCGCGCCAGCGGGGGTAGT
>DATEIG010000719.1:0-3706 GCA_035279185.1 Mycobacterium sp. | reverse complement strand
ACGACCACGTCGGGCGACACCGTCGACGACGCGATCTGGACGTACGTGCAGCCGTACCCCGCGGTGGCCGACATCGCCGGCCATGTCGCGTTCTACCCGGACAAGGCCGAGATCACCGTTTCCTAGCCGCGGTCACAGGTCTAGTGCGCCGCGATTTCTGCGTCATGGTCGTTATCCCGGCGAATTCGCAGCCAAGATGCAGAAATCGCGAATGCGCCGTGGCAGCGCTTCTCAGGCGCGCGTCCGCACCCGGTACCGACGCTCGGCGTAGGCCAGGTCGTCGCGCCACAGCCTGGCGGCCGCCTGCCGCATCAACGGCGCGATCAGCGGGCGCCCGTGCAGCGCGTGCGCGAAGCCGGGCCGGTCCGAATGGGCGATCACGGCCTCGATCACGGCGCTGCGCGGTAAACCGTCCGGGCCGGGTCCGACGGGTGTCGCGTGGGTCTCGACGACGCTGCCCGCACCTTCGCCGTCGACGATCCGCATGACGATGGTGCGCGGCCCCGGCGCCACGAACTCGGCGACGACCGGTACGCCGAACCTGCCGATGTGGAACGTCACCGGCACGAGGAACCTGTCCTGTTCCTCCGGCAGATCGGGATCGACCGGCGGTGCCGACAACACATCGAGGTGGGCGAACGAATACGGGTGATACCAGGAGCCGTGCCACGGATCGAGGCGGTTGGCGATGATGTCGCTCGGCTCGCAGGTGCCCACGAGGCGGGTGACGGCGTGCATGCTCACACCGTCCGGCCGGGCAGGCACCACCGGGATATCCGTCGGCTCCTCGCCGCCCACTCGGTCGAGCCGGACCCACGCCAGCACGCCGTCGTCGTAGGCCGGATACGGTTTCCAGCCGAACTCGCGGCCGCCCTCGAGCCGCAGCCCGTGCCACGGGCAGATCAGCGCACCGCAGTCGACCGTGCCCGTCGCCAGGTCGGCGCCGAGGTGCGGGCATGTCGCCGGTCCCACGTGCAGCGTGGCATCGACATCGCGCCACGCGACGATCTCGACACCGCCGACCAACGTGCCGAAGGGGCGGTCGCGGATCGAGTCGCTTGCGGCGAACGCGTACCAGTTGCCGCTCGGCCTGCGCTGCGAACGCTCCAGCGCCGCCTCGATGATCGCGGGTTCGGCGTCCTTGTACGTCGGGCGCTGGCTCGCCCATTGCTCGCGCGGGAGAACCGTGAACGGAGATGCCTTCGCCCACTTGGCCTTCAGACCGCTCAGCATGCTCATCGCACCAACTGCCTTTCCCGCTGCGCGAGCCGTCGCAGCGCACCCGAACGGCCCTGCACCGGCACGGTGTGCAGTTCATGCCCGGCCAGCCCGTAATGGGCAAGGAGTTCATTGGCCGCCGACCATCCCGTCGTCGCCGCACGCTCCATCAGCGCCACCGGAAGGTCGATGCGGATGCCGTCACCCGCCAGTTTCACCGCCGGGTGCGGGGTGTCGACGGTCGGCCGCGCGGCGTGGTCGCCCGGCGCGAAGCGGGGGCAGTCACTGCGGGTCAGCACACGTTCGTAAACTGTCTTGGCGCCCTTGACCTCCGGGTACAGCTCGTGAAGGCGCGCGAGCATGCGCTCGCCGAGGCCGTCCTCCGGACCTGTCACCGCATACGAGTGGAGTTCGACGACCGAGCCGCCGGTTCGGGCCGACCACTCCATCGCCTCGCGTTCGTAGCGTTCGAGCACGCTGACATTGTCCAGCGGCGGACGCCCTCCCGTCCCGAGGAACGGCGCGCGGTCGGGGGCCACCGGCTTGTCGAGCCACAGCCGCTGCACCACGAACGGCGGTGCGGTGCCCATGGCCGCCACTCGTGACCGCCAATCGTCGTCGCCGAGCGAAGGTGAGCCGGTGACAATCTGTTGAAGCCCCGCCACATCGGTGGCAAGCACCACCCCGTCGCAGTCGAAGTCGATGCCCGAGTCGCAGCGCACCAGCAGTCGCGGACCCGCCGACACTTCTGTCACCGACACGCCCGTGTGGAATCGCGCGCCGCGGGACTCCAGATAGCGCCGCAGTGGATCCCACAGCGCGACGTCGAAGTTCGCGTTGGCGACGTCGAAGATCAGCCCTTCGCTGGAGCCGAGGAAGTAGATGTGGAACATCGTCGCCAGCTCGGCCGCCGACAACGCCCCCGGTTCGGCGAAGAAGCTGCGCGAGAACACCTCGAACGCCAGATGCCTTGCGGCAGCGGGAAAATTGATGTCGCGCAGGAACGCATCGGCGTCCACGTCGTCGAGCCGCTCGTAGATGTCCGGCACGGACACCGCCGCCAAGGGGGCGGCCGCACGCGCGTTGATCCGGGCCAGATCGCGAAGCCGGAACGTGGGACTGCGCAGCGCGAACGCCAGCGCATTGAGCGGCGGGTTCTGCGGTAGGCCGCGGAACGTGTCGCGCCTGCCCTGCCCGTCGACCAGCGGGTAGTCCTCGACGGCGGCGAGCATGCCGAGCCCGGAGTCGACGCGGCGCAACATGTCCCGCAGGTTGTAGTACTGACGGAAGAAGGCGTGGAAGCCACGGTTCATCGGCAGGGCGGCGCCGTCGTCGGCCTTCTCGGTCCAGCCGGCGACGCGGCCTCCGAGATGAGCCTCCCGTTCGATGACGTCGACGATGACCCCGCGCTCGACCAGCCCGGTCGCTGCCGCCAGGCCCGCGATGCCGCCACCGACCACGACGACCCGCGGCCTGACGGGAAGCGCCGATGCGTCAGACATCCCCGGCGACGCCCGATGACTGGCGCGACGGCGATCGGTCACTGCGGCGCCTCCGCGAGGAACGTGTGCACGACGTTGCGCTGCCAGCCGGGCACCGTCTCGCTGCGCGCGTTGACGAAGCCGTTGCGCTGCAACCGGTCCCGGAACTGCTGAGCACCGTCGAATTCGTTCACGCTGCGCCTCAGGTAGCGGTAGAGGCTCGCATCTCCGCTGCGCAGCTTGCCCATGGGGATGATGATCGTCGCGCACACCGCGTTCCACGTCACCGCCGCGACCCGCGAATCGCGGACGGAGTACTCGTGCACGGCCAGGGTGGCGCCGGGCCGCAGAAGCGAACGGAACTCGCGCAGTTGGGCATCGGGGTCCTCGAGGTTCCGCAGCAGGTATGCCGCGAAGATCCCGTCGAACGGGCCGTCGACACCGGCCGCGGCGATGTCCTCGATGCGGCTGTGCACGAAGCGAACCGTTTCGGGCCAGCGCTTCGCCTTCGCCTCGGCCAGCATGCCCGACGAGGCGTCGACGGCCACGATCTCGGCCTGCGGCGCGACCGACAGCAGCGCCGCTGTCGAGGCACCCGTTCCGCATCCCGCGTCAAGAAGCCGTAAGCCTTTGCCGCCGTTGACCAGCCGCATCCGCTCGGCGGACATGCGGAGGTGCCGGTGGTAACCGGGATTGGCGTCGACGAGTCCGTCGTAAGCCGACGCGCCGGCGTCGAATGCGGCCGGTACTGCTGACTTTTCGCTGCTCATGCGCTTTCCTTTGCTCTGAGATCGCGCAGCCGCTGGCGTTCCCAGAGCAGCAGCACGGCGGTCACCAGCGAGAAGCCGAACAAGAAATCCTCGACAGGGATGTCGAAGGGGAATCGGATCCCGCTGGTGTGATTGTCGTCGTAGATGACGATTGGTGCGGACAGCTTCGTGAGCCAGCCGTCCACGGGGATCATGAAGCCGAAAACGATCACCATCGAGATCCAGTAGGCGGGCCTG
>DATEIG010000718.1:0-3694 GCA_035279185.1 Mycobacterium sp. | reverse complement strand
ACGTCCGCGCCAACACCGCCGCACTGTCCGTCTGTGTTGCATCAGGCGCGGTGGGGTATCTCGCGCCGGTCTGATGCCAAGGTGGGCTCATGACTGATGTGCGCGAAACAGGATTGACCGTCTTCCGCGAGCTCATGCCGGGACTTCTCCCCGAAGGAGATCCGCCGCGTGCCGGCTTCGCCGACGAACTCCTCGAGATCGGCCTCGACAACGTCTTCGGCAGGCTCTGGGGACGTGACGGCCTCAGCCGCCGCGACCGCAGCCTCGTGACGCTCGGCATCCTGATCGCGCTGAGGGCCACCGACGAGCTGGGCATCCACTTCCAGATCGCGCGCACCAATGGCCTGACAGACGACGAAATCGCGGAGGTCATCTATCACGCCACCGGCTATGCCGGCTTCCCGGCAGCCGCAACCGCGAACCGGATCGCCGGGGAAGCGCTGGGCGCATAGAACGCACGCTCACACCGCCGCGAGGATGCGGAAGATGCCCAAAGAAGCGGCGTGTCGCGAAGCTGACACGCACGCTCGCGGGAAGAACGGAGCCACCTGGGGGAATCGAACCCCCGACCTATTCATTACGAGTGAATCGCTCTACCGACTGAGCTAAGGTGGCGCGCCCGCCGCCGAGCGCTTGCGCGAGGAGCCAAACGCTTGTCTGCCGGGCGGGACGAGTCTACGGCAGGCCCATGGGACCGCCAAAGTCAGTTGCGCAGCGCCCGGCCCACGGTCGCGACCATCGCGTCGACGGCGAACTTCGGCTTCACGTTGACCGCCAGCGCCTCGCGGCACTCGAGCACCGCCTCGATACACCGCAACAGCCGATCGGGCGGCACGGCAGCGGCCATCGACCCCACCTTGTCCGACATGTCCGGATGGTTCGCCTGGATATCGCCGGCCTTCGCCGACACCAGCAGCGCATCCCGGAAGTAGGTCGCGAGGTCGATCAGCGCACGGTCCAAAGCATCGCGCGACGCCCGTGTCTGCCGCGACTTCTGCCGTTTCTCAAGGTCTTTGATCGCGCCCGCCGCACCACGCATCGTGCCCGCCGTGCCCTTACCCGTACCGCCTGCGCCCAGCGCCGTGCGCAGTTCCTCCGACTCGGCTTCGTTGCGACCGACGGTCAACGCCAACGCCTCGGCCTCCGCGGCGGCCACCAACTCCTCGGCCGCGCCGTAGGCCCGCGACGGTGTCGCCGCGTCGCGCGCCAGTCCCAAAGCCCGCTCACGCCGACGACGCGCCTCCTCGTCGGTCGCCAGCCGCCTCGCCCGCCCCACGTGCCCGCCGCTGACCGACGCCGCCCACCGCGCCTCTTCCTCGGGCAGCCCGTCGGCGATCAGCACCTGGGCGATCGCGTCCACCTGCGGCGTCACCAGCGCGACATGGCGGCACCGCGACCGCAGGGTGATCGCGATGTCCTCGGGGTCCACCGACGGCGCACACAGCAGGAACACCGTCGACGGCGGCGGCTCCTCCACCACCTTGAGCAGCGCGTTCGCCGCGCCCTCGGTGAGCCGGTCAGCGTCTTCGATCAGCACCACCTGCCATTGACCGGTGCTCGGGCGTCGCGAGGCGATCTGCACGATGTTGCGCATCTCGGTCACCCCGATGGACAGCCCCTCGGGGATGATCCTGCGCACGTCGGCGTGGGTGCCTGCCATCGTCGTGGTGCACGCGCGGCACTCGCCGCAGCCGGGAACGCCGTCGGATTCGCACTGCAGCGCCGCGGCGAAGCACAGCGCGGCCACCGATCGACCCGAACCCGGCGGTCCCGTGATCAGCCAGGCATGTGTCATGGTCCCGATGGCGTTGCCATTGTGAGCGGGACCACGGCGCGCGGCCTCCGCGGCGGCCACCAACTCCGCCTCAACGGCGCCTTGGCCCACCAGACGAGAGAAAACACCGGCCATCAGAGGTAACAGTAGTGCTGCGAACCGACACGTCCGTCCCAGACCGCCGCATCCGGTCTCACCGGACCGATACGGTTAACGGGTGACCACGCAGGCCGAACCGATCGGGCGAATCAGCGCATTCGTTCGCTGGGTGGCGCGTACGCCCTGGCCGGTGTTCACGCTGGGCATGCTGCAATCCGACATCATCGGCGCCCTGTTCGTGCTGGGTTTCCTGCGGTTCGGCCTGCCTCCCGAGGACCGCATCCAGCTCCAGGACCTCCCGGCCTTCAACCTGGCGATCTTCCTCGGCTTCCTGTTCCTGTCGTTCACCGTCGGCGCCTACGTCAGCCTGCGGCTGCTGATCCCCGTGATGCGCTGGCAGCGCCGCGACAGCCTGCTCGTCGACTCCGACCCCGCCGCCACCGAACTGGCCCGCACCCGCGCTTTGAAGATGCCGCTGTACCGCTCGCTGATCAGCGTCGTGAACTGGTGCCTCGGCTCCATCGTGTTCATCGTCGCCAGCTGGCCGGTCGCCAGCCACGCCGCACCCGTCGTTGCCGTCGCCACCGCGCTTGGCGCGACCGCCACCGCCATCATCGGCTATCTGCAGTCCGAACGCGTGCTGCGTCCCGTCGCCGTCGCCGCGCTCCGAGGCGGCGTCCCGGAGAACTACAAGGCCGCGGGCGTCATCCTGCGTCAGGTGCTGACATGGGTGCTGTCGACCGGCGTCCCGGTGCTTGCGATCGTGCTGGCGCTGGTGGCCAGCAAGTTCCAGATCCTCTCCGCGTCCGCTGACCGGTTGATCACGCCGATCCTGATCATGGCCATCGCGGCGTTGTTGGTGGGTCTCGCGGGCACGATCCTGGTTGCGATGGCGATCGCCGACCCGCTACGCCAATTGCGTTGGGCGCTGGGCGAAGTGCAGCGCGGTAACTACAACGCGCACATGCAGATCTACGACGCCAGCGAATTGGGCCTGCTGCAAGCGGGATTCAACGACATGGTTCGCGACCTCGCCGAGCGGCAAAGGCTGCGTGACCTTTTCGGTCGCTACGTCGGCGAGGACGTCGCCCGCCGCGCGCTCGAACGCGGCACCGAGCTCGGCGGCCAGGAACGCGACGTGGCCGTCCTCTTCGTCGATCTGGTCGGTTCCACCCAGCTGGCGTCCACCCGGCCCGCCGCTGACGTCGTCAGCCTGCTCAACGAGTTCTTCCGCGTCGTCGTCGACACCGTCAACCGCCACGGCGGCTTCGTCAACAAGTTCCAGGGCGACGCGGCGCTGGCCATCTTCGGCGCGCCGATCGAACATCCCGACGCCTCCGGGGCCGCGCTCGCAGCCTCCCGCGAACTGCACGACGAACTCCTCAGCGTCCTTGGCTCCGACATGGAGTTCGGCATCGGAGTGTCCGCAGGCCGGGCCATCGCGGGCCACATCGGAGCCCAGGCGCGCTTCGAGTACACCGTCATCGGCGACCCGGTCAACGAGGCGGCCCGCCTCACCGAGCTCGCCAAGCTCGAGGAGGGCCACGTGCTGGCGTCGGCCATCGCGGTCAGCGGTGCGCTGGACGCCGAGGCCCTGTGCTGGGACGTCGGCGAGATCGTCGAACTGCGGGGCCGCATCGCACCCACCCAGCTCGCCCGCCCGCTGAACCTCGAGATGAGCTCGGAACCGGCCGAAGAGGCCAGCGAGGTGTCGCGCTAGGCCTTTTTGGCGGCCTTCTTCGCGGGCGCTTTCTTCGCCGCCTTCTTGGCGGTCTTCTTCGCCGTCCGCTTCACCGGCCCGCGCGCACGCCGGTCGGCCAG
>DATEIG010000717.1:0-4164 GCA_035279185.1 Mycobacterium sp. | reverse complement strand
ATCTGCGCTTACCCATTGTCGACCTTGGCGAGGAGTTCCTTGCGGACGATCTTTCCCGTGATGCTGCGGGGAAGCTCGTCGAGCACTGTGATCTGGCGGGGCACTTTGTAATTCGCGAGGTTGTCGCGCACATGCTGCTTGAGTTCGTCAGGAGTGGCACCTGCGCCGTCGTTCAGCACGACGAACGCTGCCAGTCGCTGGCCGTACTGCTCGTCGTCGACGCCGATGACAGCCGCCTCGGCGACATCGCTGTGCGAGGCCAGCGTCTTCTCCACCTCGATGGGGTAGACGTTCTCGCCGCCCGAGACGATCATCTCGTCGTCGCGGCCGACCACGAACAGCCTGCCGTTCTCGTCGACGTAGCCCATGTCGCCCGAGGCCATGAAGCCTTCGTGGAAGTCCTTGGTCTTGCCCGAGGTGTAACCGCTGAACAGCGTGCCGCTACGGCAATAGATCTGGCCGGTCTCACCGGTGGGCACCTCACGGAAGTCCTTGTCGAGCACCCGGATCTCGGTGCCCGGGGCAGGCTTGCCCGCCGTATCGGGTGCCGCCCTCAGGTCTTCGGGCGTGGCCGACGCGATCAATCCGGCCTCCGTGGCGTTGTAGTTGTTGTAGATGACGTCACCGAACTGGTCCATGAAGGCCGTCACCACATCCGGCCGCATCCGCGAACCCGACGCGGCGGCGAACCGCAGGGTTCGTCCGCTGTAGCGGTTCCGTACCCGCTCGGGCAGTTCCATAATCCGGTCGAACATCACGGGCACGACCGCGAGTCCGGTCGCGCGGTGCCGGTCGATCAGTTCCAGCGTCGCCTCGGGGTCGAATTTGCGCCGCGTGATGATCGTGCACGCCATCGTGGCGGCGAAAATCGTCTGCGAGAAGCCCCACGCGTGAAACATCGGCGCGGCGACGACGACGGCCTCCTCGGTGTGCCACGGGGTGCGGTCCAGGATCGCCTTCAGCGCGCTGGGGTCACCGCCGGTCATGGTGGCGCCCTTGGGTGTGCCGGTCGTGCCGGACGTCAGCAGGATCGTTCGCGGCTTCTGCGACGCGCGCTCCGGCGTCCGGCCCGCGTGCGCGGTGATCATCTTCTCCACGGTCGGTGCGTCACCGAGAGCCGCCGCGTCGTCGGTCCACGCGACGATGCGGGTGACCTCAGGAAGGTCGGCCAGCGCGCGGTCGACGATGCCGGTGAATTCCTCGTCGTAAACCACGGCGTCGGCGCCCTCGCGGGCGACCACTTCGGCGAGCGCGGGCCCGGCGAAAGAGGTGTTCAGCAGCAGCAGATCGGATCCGATGCGGTTGGCGGCGACGACGGCCTCGATGAAGCCGCGATGGTTGCGGCACATGATCCCGATCACGCGCGGCTGTCCGCCGGGCAGCGCCTGCAGGGCGGCGCCGAACGCGTCGCAGCGCTGGTCGATCTCACGCCAGGTCAACGTGCCGATCTCGTCGACGAGGCCCGGCCGGTCGGGGCAGCGCTGCGCGGCGGACGCGAAACCTGAAACGGCTGAGACGTTCTCGCGGTTCATCGCCGCGGCGATGCGCAGATACTTGTCGGGCCGCATCGGCGCGATGATGCCTGCTCGCCGCATGGTGGCGACCAGGCCGAGCGTGTCGTTCAGTCGGTCGAGGATTGCCATCTGTTCAGCCCAGGATCGGCAGGCGTCGTTCCGAGGCCAGCTCGTCGAGCGCCTCTTGCATGACGTGGCGGACATGGGCGTCGACCTCGTCGATGTCGGGGTCCTCGCCGAACTCTTTGACAATGTCGATGGGGGGCAGCACCTTCATGACGATCTTGGCGGGCAGCGGGATGTTCGGCGGCACCACGAGGCTCAAGCCGAAGGGAAAGCCGAACGAGATCGGCATGATCTTGGTGCGCACGAGCCGCGCCAGCGGTCCGAGCCGGTCGGCCAGCCAGGTGCCGCGGGAGAGATACAGCTGGGTCTCCTGGCCGCCGATTCCCACCGTCGGCACGATCGGCACGCCTGCGTTGAGCGCGGCCTTGATGTAGCCGGTGCGGCCGCCGAAATCGATCGTGTTCTCCGACAGCGTCGGCCGGTACACGTCGTAGTCCCCGCCGGGGAACACCACGACGAGGCCGCCGGAGCGCAGCGCGGCGTCGGCGTTCTCATGGTTGGCGCTGATGTAGCCGATCTTCTTGAGCAGGTCGCCCGTCGGTCCGACGAAGAGGATGTCGTGGCTGAGGGTGTACAGCGGCCGGTCGTAGCCGTGCTTGTCGTAGTAGTCGACCTGCAGGATCGGCACATCCATGGGGAGCATGCCGCCGGAGTGATTACTCACCAGCAGCGCCCCACCTGCCGGCATGTTCTCCAGCCCGCGCACCTCCGACCGGAAGTACCGCTTGAGGAACGGCCGCATGAGCCCGACCAAGCGCTCCGTCGTGCCGGGATCCCATTTGGTGAGTTCCGGGGCGTCGATATCAGTGGTGGCCATGAGGTCCCCTCGCTGTAGCTGAACCGCTCCTCGCGTGCGCAGATTAGAACGTGTTCTAGTTTTACATAGTACCCAGTGGGTGTAGCGTGCCAAACTTCGCTCGCTAGCATCACCCGCGTGAGCGAAGAAGCCAACAACGAAGTTCCCGTGCTGGTCGAACAGCGCGACCGCATCCTGATCATCACCATCAACCGCCCGAAAGCCCGCAACGCGGTCAACGCCGACGTCAGCCGGGGGCTCGCCGACGCGATGGACCGTCTCGACGGCGACGACGGCCTCTCGGTCGGCATCCTGACCGGTGCGGGCGGCTCGTTCTCCGCGGGTATGGACCTCAAGGCGTTTGCGCGCGGCGAGAACGTCGTCGTCGAGGGCCGCGGCATGGGCTTCACCGAACGCCCGCCCGCCAAGCCGCTGATCGCTGCCGTCGAGGGCTACTGCCTCGCGGGTGGCTGCGAGCTCGCACTCGCCACCGACCTCATCGTGGCGTCCAAGGAGTCGGCCTTCGGTATCCCCGAGGTGAAGCGCGGCCTGGTCGCGGCAGGCGGCGGCTTGGTGCGGCTCCCGCAGCGCATCCCCTACGCGATCGCGATGGAGTTGGCGCTGACCGGTGAGAATCTCTCCGCGCAGCGCGCGCACGAGCTCGGGTTGGTGAACGAGTTGGCTGAACCCGGTTCTGCACTCGAGGCGGCGATCGGGCTGGCGGAGCGAATCAGCGCGAACGGCCCCCTGGCGATCGCGGCGACGAAGAAGGTCATCATCGAAGCGCCCACCCACAGCCCGGACGAGGTGTGGTCCTGGCAGAGGAAACTCCTGATGCCCGTCTTCACGTCCAACGACGCGAGGGAGGGCGCGGTCGCCTTCGCCGAGAAGCGGGCGCCGCAATGGACGGGCACCTGATCGTTTTCGGTGACCCGCCCGTGGGCAACCGATAGGCATGGCCCACAGCGACGAACTGCCCCTGCCGGACTACGACCAGCTGGCCCTACCCGACCTCCGACACCGGATCCGCTCGTTGGAGGAGGGGCCGCTGCGGCAGCTCTTCGACCACGAGACCGAGCACGGCAACCGCATCCCCGTGCTGGAGGTGCTGCACGCACGGCTCAAGGAGCTGCACGACGGCGCAGAGCCGTCCGGGGGCGACCAGTCCAACGCCCCCGGCGCGGCGCAGACGCCCGCAGGCTCGCCGGTGCAGGAGTCGACAGCGGCGGAGCCCAACACACCGCTGCGTCACGGCGTCGCGAACCAGACCCCCTCGCGCGGTAGGCCCTGACGAACCGCGGCGGCGTACTCCGCGTAGCGGGGCGCGTCGGCACCGAGGACTGACTGGTCGGCGTCGCTGAGCACCGCGCCGTTCACGTCGTCGATGGCGGGGCTTGTGGGTTTTCGTCACGAGCACCAGCCTGGCGACTTCGTCGCGCGGCCACGGGAACGATTCTCGCACCCCCCGCGCCCTTGACCTGAACCATGGTTGATGTCGCACCATGCAGTCATGACCTCCGACGTCATTGCCCAGTATTTCCGCCGCGTCTCCTACGACGGCTCGACCGAGCCGACGCGGGATGTGCTGGCGGCGTTGGTCGCCGCGCACAACCGCTCGATCCCGTTCGAAAACCTCGACCCGCTGATGGGCATCCCGGTGATCGACCTGAGCGCCGACGCGCTCGTCGACAAATTGGTGCGGCACCGACGCGGCGGGTATTGCTTCGA
>DATEIG010000716.1:0-4079 GCA_035279185.1 Mycobacterium sp. | reverse complement strand
CGCAACGTCAGTACCAGCCCCGCTACAGCGAGCCGACCCAGGCGGAGAAGCCTCGGGTCGACGTCACGCGGGCACCGATGAGCGTCGCGCCGGTGCCCAGGCCGGTTCCCGGGAGCGACTCCAGCACCCCGGGTGACGCGCCGGGTGAGCAACCCCGCCGCCGCGGCTGTTTCGGCTTCTGCTGACGGACTCCCATGCCGGACGACGCCGATCACGCCCCGTTCCTGCTGCTGTCCATCCGCGGCGAGGACGCAGCGGCGGACGACGAATACCAAGCGATGATGCGCTTCGCCGGCCTCGATGAAAGCGGGATGCACCGCATCCGCCTCACGCACCGGCCGTTGGGGCCCATCGATCTCGACGACTGGTCCGGCGTCATCCTCGGCGGCGGACCCTACAACGTCAGCGACCCGCCCGAATCGAAGAGCGAAACGCAACAGCGCGCGGAAGCCGAACTGCTGTCGCTCGTCGAAGAGATCGTCGACAAGGATTTTCCGTTCCTCGGATGTTGCTACGGCGTGGGCACGCTCGGCACGGTGATCGGTGCGACCGTCGACCGCAGCTATCCGGAACCCGTTGCGGCGGTGACCGTCACGCTCACCGAAGCCGGTCGCGAGGACCCGCTGTTCGCGGAGTTGCCCGATGTGTTCGACGCGTTCGGCGGACACAAGGAGGCGGCGAGTTCCCTGCCGCCGCAGGCCGTGCGGCTGGCATCCTCGCCGGACTGTCCGGTGCAGGCGTTCCGAGTCGGCGCCAACACCTATGCCACCCAGTTCCACCCCGAACTCGACCTGGCGGGCATCCTCACCAGGATCGATGTCTACAAGAACTACGGCTACTTCGAACCCGATTCGGCCG
This sequence comes from Mycobacterium sp., assembly GCA_035279185.1. Lineage (GTDB taxonomy): Bacteria > Actinomycetota > Actinomycetes > Mycobacteriales > Mycobacteriaceae > Mycobacterium. Next base: position 3,221 of record DATEIG010000716.1, on the reverse strand, counting down.
AAAACTTGAAAGACGCTGCGCGCCAACGGCATATCGTGTACCCGCCCACGATCTTGCGGCGCTTCGCACAACGGTACATGCGGGCGCGGTAGCCGACCGGGTCAGGTCGGGTATTCGGGCTTCCAGTGCACTTCGGAGATTCGCTGCGCCAACTCCTCGTCGCTGCGCGGCGGCGCGACCCCCTCGGCGATGGCCTGGCGGCCGACCGCGTGGGCGATGCGCACCGCGATGTCGGGAAGCTCCGACCACGCGGGCAGCAGCGGTGCTTCCGGATTCGACAAAGCGGGCGACGCATCGCCGAGCGTCGCCGCCGCCACTCTCATCATCGCGTCGGTGACGCGGGTGGCCTGCGCCGCAGTCACGGCAAGCCCCATGGCCGGGAAGATGTAGACGTTGTTGCACTGGGCGATGGGCCGCTCGACACCGTTGCGCTGCAACGGCGCGAACGGTGAGCCGGTGGCGATGAGCGCGCGCCCGTCGGTCCACGCGTCCAACTCCGCGGGGTGGGCTTCAGCGTGGCTTGTCGGGTTGGACAGCGGAAAGATGATGGGCCGCTCCGTCTTTGCGGCGAGCTCACGAACGATGTTCTCGGTGAATGCACCGGCTGCGGTCGACAACCCCATGAGCACACCGACGTCGACGTTGTGGACGACATCGGCGAGCTGCGCGGGCCCGGACAATCCCCATCCCGCGACACGGTCGGCAGGTTGGGCGAACTTCTGCTGTCCCGCTGAGAGATCGGTGCGGTCGTCGGTGAGCAGTCCGCCGATGTCGACGACCCAGATCCGTGCGGCGGCGTCGGCGGCGGACAGCCCCTGCACCATCATCTCCTGCTGGACCATGTCGAGGACACCGATGCCTGCCGAGCCCGCGCCCAGCATCACCACCTGCTGTTCGGATAGCGGTCGGCCCGCGACCTTCGACGCGCCGTGCAGGGCGCCCAGGGTCACCGCCGCAGTGCCCTGGATGTCGTCGTTGAAAGTCAGCAGCTGGTCGCGGTAACGCTCGAGGATGGGCAGCGCGTGCGCAGTCGCGAAGTCCTCCCACTGCAGCAGAACGTCGGGCAGCTGCTCGCGGACGGTCGCGACGAACTCGTCGATGAACGCGTAGTAGTCCTCGTCGCTGATCCGCCGGTGCCGCCACCCGAGGTACTGCGGGTCTTCGAGCAGTTCGACGTTGTCGGTACCGACGTCCAGGACGATCGGCAGGGTGCGGGCCGGGTCGATGCCGCCGATGAGCGTGTAGAGCGACAGCTTTCCGATCGGAATACCCATCCCGCCGATCCCCTGATCGCCGAGGCCCAGAATGCGTTGTCCATCGGTCACGACGATCACGTCGGGGTTGCGGTGCGGACGGTTGTTGATCACCTCGGCCAGCCGGTCCCGATCCGGATACGACACAAAAAGGCCCCGCGGACGCCGGTAGATCTCGCTGAAGCGCTGGCAGGCCACCCCGACGGTGGGCGTGTACACGATCGGCATGGTCTCGACGATGTTCTCCAGCAGCAGCCGGTAGAACAGGGTCTCGTTGCGATCCTGCAGCGCACGCAGGTAGATGTGCTTGTCGAGATCGTCACGGCGGGTGGAGAACTCGTGCCAGCTGTGCTCGACCTGCTGCGCGAGGGTCTTCTCCGCTGTCGGAAGCAGACCAAGCAGCCCGTACCGGAGACGCTCCTCGTGGGTGAACGCCGTCCCCTTCGTCGTCAGTGCGTCGAACAGCTTCGCTTGCCCCGTGAGTTCGTCGGGCATCCAGTGATCCTTCCGCCGGCCTGCTGAGATGGATCCCACGCTAGCCGGGTCAGGACAGCGGGACGAAGCGCTTGAGCTTTCCGGTCGATTCGTGGCGCTGCAGCCTCCCGACGGTGCGGACGGTGATCTCGGCGCTCGCCAGCCCGTGTCGACTGAGCGCTGTGGCGACCGCCGAAGCCAGACCGTCGACGTCGGGGTCGCCTACGACGAGAATGTCCGCACCGCGCGCGGTCTGGTGCACCTGATACTCGGAGACCCGCGGATCGGTGCCGAGCACATGGCGGAACACGCTGGCCGGGACACTCGCGGTGTCGTAACGGAAGTCGTCGTCGCGCCTGCCGCCGATGTCGGCGACGCGTGCGAATGCGCTGCCGCAGACGCACTGTCCCGCAAGCCAATTGACCTGGTCGCCCAGGTCGTAGCGGATGAACGGAAAAGTGCGGTTGCTGAGTCCGGTCGCCAGGGTGCGGGCTGCGGGCTCGTCAGGACCGACGGGTGCGCCCGTCTCGTCGACACGTTCGAGGATGACCTCGTCCTCGCAGACGTGCAGGCCCTCACCCCGTGCACAGCCGACAGCCTGGACGCCGATCTCGGTCGATCCCCACAGGTTGTGCACCGGTGCGTTCCACGCCTCGCGGATCGCCTCGCGGTCTTCGTCGAGGAGCGGTTCGGAGTTGGTGCTCACCCGCACCGGCCGGATGTCGAGGCGGCCCGCCACCGAAGCGCGCGCGAGTTGTCCCACGACGGTGGCATAGCCCACCAGGTGCGTCGGATCCGCCGCGGCGACAGCGGAGATGGTCTCCTCGATCGGCGCGCCCGCCGGAATCACGACGGTCTGCATGCCCGGCGCCGTCGGCACGTCGAACAGCGGCGTGCTCGCATGCGGAGGCGTGCCTGCCGCGAGAACGGCGAGCCGTGTCGGGGAGCGCGGGACGCGCCGCTCCTCACGCGCCTGCAGGCGCCAGGCCAAACAGGCGATGGACACGTAGAAGTGCCAGTCCCACACATAGATACCGCGCACCCCGCTCGACCCACCGGAGCTGAACACCTGCTGGTCGCTCGGCGTGTACGAAAACCATTGCTGTCGAGCGAGAATGCCTTCGGCTTGCGTGCGCGTGAGATCGCCGACGGTGACGATGTCATCCCACTCGTCCTGAGCCTGCGCCTTGGTCATCATCGGCACGCCGGCCAGATCGGCCGCTGTCACCACGGACGGGTCGATACCGCTCAGCCGTCGAGCGTGAAACGGCGAGCGCTCCCTGGCATACGCCAGCAGAGATCTCAGGCGCTTGGTTTGATGATGCTCGATCTGCTCCCGCGTCCATTCGAGTCGGTCGACGTGATCGTCCAGTGCGGCTGTGACGGCACCGACGTGCGCGGCGCGCAGGCGCTCATACGATTCCCGCGCGTCGGTCACAGCAGTCCACCGAGAAGGCCACCGCCGCTGTCCCCGGTGCGCGGTCCCTGATTGGG
>DATEIG010000715.1:0-2074 GCA_035279185.1 Mycobacterium sp. | reverse complement strand
CGCGGGCGCCGCGTTCGTCGGTCCATGTCGCGCCGATGAGCGCGGAGATGCGCTCGACGATCTCGGCGGCCTCCTCCGGGCTCGACGTGGAACGACCGTGATGGTCGACCAGCACGGTGTGTACGCCGGGCGCCGTCCCGTCGAGCGTGCGCGACGACGTCTTCGGGTGCGGTTTCAGCTTGCCGTCGTAGGACAGCGCCGACGCGACACGGCAGACGTCGGGATGCATGCGGTGGCTCTGGGCGAGGAAGTAGCCGAACTCCGGCGGCAGCACGTCGTGGCCGTCCATCAACCATCCCAGCGCGGAATGGTCGACCGGCTCGGGATGGCTGCCCGTGCACACCTGGCCCAGCTGCTGCGGATCGCCGAGAAGCATGATGTTGTTCGCGGCACGCGCGACCGCGATGGTGTAGCCGAGGGAGAACTGGCCGGCCTCGTCGATCGCGAGCAAATCGAGATGCTCTGACGCCACCCGGGCGTCGTTTGCGAAATCCCAAGCGGTGCCGCCGATCACACATGCGGTGTGGGCGGCGAGGAAGGCCGCGTGGCCGTCGTCGGCGATCACCGTGTACTGATCGGTCGACGTCCTGTCACCGCTGGCCTTCTTCGCGACCAGGGCAGGATCCACACCGGCCTCCACGATCTTGTTCAGCAGGTGCGCGACAACCGAATGTGATTGCGCGACAACTCCTACCGACCAGCCGTGCTCGTTGACCAGTGAGGCGATGACGTGGGCGGCCGTGAATGTCTTGCCCGTTCCCGGCGGCCCGTGCACAGCGATGTAGGACCGGTCGAGCTCGAGCACCGCGGCGGTGATCGACGCCGTGTCGTCACCCAGCCGCGGCAGATCGCCGGCGGTGCGGGTGGTCGGACGCGCCCGCAGCAGGATGTCAGTCGCCGCGCCCCTGGGCAGTCGTCCGTCCGCGACGGTGTCGGAAGCCTCGGTGGCGAGACGCTCGATCGCCTCTTCGATCTTGGCCGTGCCGAACGGCTGAGCGGGGGTCAGAGCCATCGGAAGGTGGTCGAAGTGTCCGGCGCCAACCTCGAGTTCCTCGACGAGGACTTCGACGGGCACACCTTCGACTTCGCGCACGTTGAGCACCGTCACGCCGTGGGCCGCCCTCCGATCCGGGTGCTCGTCATCGATGCCCGGGGGCGCAGGGCGGTCATAGAGGGCCTGTGGCCTGTGATCGAGGCCGCCGCCCTGCAGGACACCGGTCAGCCGAATGTGTCTGCGGTGCTTCTGCTTTCTCGGCGGCTTGTGCCAGTCTTCGACGACGGCGGCATCGTCGACCAGGAACACGCCCGAGGTGTCGCCCCACTCGTCGACCGGATGGTTCAGCCGTTGAAAGTGAGCCCACCAGTAGGGCTTGCGCTCACGCTGGCAGTACCCGCGTGCCGCGTTGAGCAGCGCTGCCGCCGTCTGCTCCGGTGTGCGCTGCGCACTGACACCGTCGCCTGCGAACGCCATCAGGCGCGTGGCGGTGTCGTCCATGGGGGGAACCGGCTCACCGCGGGTGACGGGCCGCGTCAAGTGCGTCACCCCGCACTCGAATGCCCTCAGCAGCAACCAATCCCGCAGGCGACGCGTCGACCGGCAGTCGTACTCGTTGTAGTCCTTGATCTGTTTGAGAACGCCATCGGCCTCGTCGCGACGACCTTCGTCGAGCAGCGCGCGGTAGCGCTCGTACTGCGTGATCGATGCTGCCGCGTTCGTCACCTCGCCGTCTCGCCACTCGGCGCCCATGTAGAGCGGCTCGAGCGCCTTCAGCGAGTACGACGGTGCGCCGACGCGAATGCTGTTGCGCACGATGGGAAAGAGGTCGACGAGCACCTCGGCGCGCAGCAGGTCGTCGACTTCGTCCTCGCCGACGCCGTACCTGGCGGCCAGCGCGAGCAGTGTGGTCCGCTCGTAGGCCGCGTAGTGGTAGATGTGCATGTCGGGATAGCGGCGCCGGCGTTTGCGGACGAGGTCCAGAAAAGCGGTGAAGCTCTTGAGTTCTGACGGTCGGTCCTCGGCCCACAGCGGCGTGAAGGTGTCGCGGACGTCGAGCACGCCCCAGAGGTATTCCAG
>DATEIG010000714.1:0-2214 GCA_035279185.1 Mycobacterium sp. | reverse complement strand
GGCGAGTTGGGCCGCAGGCTCGATCTGTCCTCGTCGGCGACCACGTATCTGGTCGACCACCTGATGGCCGCGGGACATGTCCGTCGCGACGAGGACCAGTCCGACCGGCGGCGGGTGATTCTGCGGTACTCCGAGCACGGTCGTTCCGTCGCGGAAGCCTTCTTCGGTCCCCTGGGTGTCCACACCCACGCCGCTCTGCGCGATCTGCCCGACGCCGATCTCGACGCGGCCGAGCGGGTGTTGAACGCCGTGCACCGCGCCATGGGCCGCTATCACGACGAGCTGACGACGCCCGACAAGCGCTGAGAGATGTCGTCCGCGCTGGTCGCGGAATAACTGACGCGACGTCATTCAATCGTCACTTGTTTCGAAGAGCCGAAAATTCCCAAATCTGGAACCATCGGTTTGGTGGCTGAGACTTCCTCCTCTCGACTTTCGTCGCCGACCGACTTCGGGTCGAGTTCCCGTGTCGCGATCGCGGGGTTCGCAAAGATCCGATGAGGGCAGTCGACTTCATCATCGAAACCCTTGTCGCAGAGGGAATCACACATCTCTTCGGCGTGGGTGGCGCCAATATCGAGGACTTGTACGACGCCGCGGCGAACCGACCCGACATCACGGCGATGCTGGCCAAGCATGAATTCTCCGCGGGTGCAATGGCCGACGGATACAGTCGCGCGACCGGCCGTCTGGGCGTCGTCATCACCACCTCGGGCGGCGCCGCGCTCAACGTGGTTCCCGCTCTCGGGGAATCGCTGGCCAGTCGCGTTCCGGTGCTGGCTCTTGTCGGTCAGGCGCCGACCGGTTTCGACGGTCGCGGCAGCTTCCAGGACACGAGCGGGCACAACGGATCGATCAACGCCGAGGCGCTCTTCACCGAGGTGTCGCTGTTCTGCCGCCGCGTCACGACGGCTTCCGACATCGCCGACGCACTGCCCGCGGCGCTGTGGGCCGCGAAGCGTGGCGGGCCCGCAGTGCTGTTGCTGCCCAAAGATGTTCAGCAGGCCACGATGGCAGACGACGCGGTGGTCACCGCGGCGGCGACGGCGTCGTCCCCGCTCACGGCCGACGATCTCGGCCGGCTTGCGACGGCCATCGGTGCTGGGCGGCGGCTCACGATCATCGCGGGTCGGCAGGTCGCGCGCGACGACGCGAGAGCGGAGTTGGAACGCCTACGGGAGCTGGTGGACGCGCACGTCGCCACCACGCCGGATGCCAAAGACACCGCCGACGGTGCCCCCGCGCACCGGCACCTGGGCGTCACGGGCGTGATGGGCAACCCGCAGGTGGCCGCCGCCGTGCGCGACAGCGGGACCTGCCTCCTGGTCGGCACCCGGCTCTCGATGACCGCTCGAAGTGGGCTGGACGACGCTCTCGCCGCTACGACGACGCTGTCGATCGGGTCTGCGCCGCCCTTCGTGGACGGCGATCACGTCCACTCTGACGACCTCAAAGAGGCTCTGTCGCAGCTAATTTCAGCGGTGGAGCCGATCCGTGGCGGCAGTGACGGCGGCGATCATCCGCGCGCCGAGCTGCTGCCACCCGCCCATGACGGGCACGGTGTTCGCTACCGGGACGCCATGGCGGCGCTGGACCGAACCCTTCCCGGCGGCGTCGACGTCGTGGTCGACGCGGGCAACACCGGCGCCGCGGCCGTGCACCAGCTGCCGTCCAGGCGCGGCGGTCGATTCCTCGTCGCGCTCGGCATGGGCGGTATGGGCTACAGCTTCGGCGCGGCGATCGGCGTGGCCGTGGGACGCGGGCGGCGCACCGTCGTCATCGCAGGTGACGGTTCGTTCTTCATGCACGGCTCCGAGATCCACACCGCGATCCAGTACCGGCTGCCCGTGGTGTTCGTGTTGTTCAACAACAACGCCCACGCCATGTGCGTGACGCGTGAACAGCTGTTCTACGACGCCGACTACAGCTTCAACCGTTTCCTGCCCAGCAGCCTGGGCGCCGGGCTTGCGGCGATGTATCCCGGTCTGCGCGCCGTCGACGTGACAACCACCGACGAGCTGTCCGAGGCGTTGGGGACTGCGCTGGCGTCTGACGGCCCTTCGGTGGTGACGGTCGAGTGCTCCGCCGACGAAATACCGCCATTCGCACCATTTCTCAACTCTCCACCCCACCACAGGCCAGAGGAGGTCACATCTGATGTCACTGCCGGCACTTGAGGACATCGTCGCCCACAGCGGCAGCGTCAACCCCATC
>DATEIG010000713.1:0-2738 GCA_035279185.1 Mycobacterium sp. | reverse complement strand
TGATGATCTACCTGTCGTGGTCGATGGACGGTCGCGGAGCGCAGGAAGGCCGCAGCGCGTTCTCGGCACCTGGCGGCGGAACGCGCGTCGGGGAGACGCTGACCGATCTGCCGTTGACGCTCTATTCCGATCCGGCCGCGGAGGGTCTGGAATGCCAGCCGTTCGTGGAGACGGCCATGTCCTCGGACACGTCCTCGGTGTTCGACAACGGCATGGACATCAGTCGCGTCGACTGGATACGCGACGGCGTGATCAACGCGCTGGCCTATCCGCGGGCGGCCGCCGCCGAGTTCGGTGTCCCTGTCGCCGTCGGGGCCGACAACCTCTTGATGACAGGCGGCGCCGAGAGCCTCGCCGACATGATCGCCACCACGGAGCGGGCGCTGCTGCTGACCACGCTGTGGTACATCCGGGTCGTGGACCCGAGCGTCCTGCTGCTGACAGGGCTGACCCGTGACGGCGTCTACCTCGTCGAGGACGGACGAGTCACGGGCGCTGTCAACAACTTCCGGTTCAACGAAAGCCCGCTGGACCTCCTGCGCAGGGTCAGCCAGGCGGGTGTCAGCGAGGTCACCCTGCCGCGCGAGTGGGGTGACTGGGCGACCAGGGCGGCGATGCCGTCGCTGCGGATCCCCGACTTCCACATGTCGTCGGTCAGCCAGGCGCAATAATGCGACGATGCACGATCCACTGAACGGCCTGCTGCAGCGACTGGTCGCGTTGGCGCCGCCCGAGCACGGGCGGATCATGTCGTTGGTGCGCCAGACCTGCGCCACGACGATGTCGCTTCCGCCGCTGCCGACCGAAGTCGAGGCCGACCGGCCGATCGACGAGGAGGAGTCGGTGGCAGTGGAGTTCGCCGAGCAGTTCAGTGCTGACGTGTCATCGGTCGGTGACGACCTTCGGTCGCGCTTCATGTCAAAGCTGGGGCACGCGGCGTTCCCGGCGGTGATGCTGACGTACTTCGCCGACTACCTTCCGCGGGTCCGTGCCAGCTTCGCGGCGCTCGGCCTGCCCGCGCCGTGGGGCGACACCATCGAATGGGACCACGACAGCGACCCGGGTGACGTGCTGTTCAACACCTTCCAACCCGGCGTTGCCCGGCTGCGCGAACTCGACCCGCTCACAACAGAACTCGTGCGGCTACGCGGCGCGACCCAGCACAACTGCCGACTCTGCAGGTCGCGACGTGAGACCCGCGCGCTCGACGAAGGCGGGTCCGAAGATCTGTACGAACAGATCGAGTGGTACGAGACATCGGACGCGCTGAGCGACCGGCACAGGGCGGCGCTGCGCTATACCGACGCGCTGATCTGGACGCCTGGGCACATCACGGCGGCGGTGGCGTCCGACATGAGAAGCCACTTCACCGAGGCGCAGTGCTACGAGCTGACGGTCGACGTGATGCGCAACGCAGGCAACAAGATTGCGGTGGCGCTCGCCGCGGACGCGCCCAACGTCGACAGCGGCACCGAACGCTTCGTGCTGGACGAGGACGGCCAGGCCGTCACCGTTTGACGCGATTAGACCTCGATGCGCGAGCCCATGATCACCGTCCGGTCGCGCGGCAGGCCGAAGCGTTCGGCGGCGTCGGCGGTGATGTAGGACGTCGCGATGAACAGCCGCTTGCGCCACTGCGCCATCGTCTTCTTGCGGCCGCGGACGAGTTCGAGTTTGGACAGGAAGTAGGACGCGTCGTCGATCGCGATCTTGCCCTCCGACTGCTTGGGAGTCAGGCTGCGAAGCGCGTCGAGGATGTGCGTCTTCTCCATGTAACCGTAATTGGCTGTGACGAAGACGATTCCGTCCTTCTTGTACCCGAGTGCATCCACCACGATGCGATCCGATCCCGGCGCGCGCGGCATCGGCAGCGTCTCGATGGAGACGATGATGACGTGCTCGTGCAGGACGTGGGTGTGTTCGACGCAGGTGCGCAGCGCAAGCGGCGCGGTCTCCTTGCCGCGGTTGAGAAACACCGCGGTGCCGGGAACCCGCACCAGCGGCGGTTGACAGTCGCGAACCTCGTCGATGAACTCGTCGAGCGGCCCCTCGGCTTTCTCCCGTGCCACGGTGACGATTTCGCGTCCCCGGTGCCATGTGACCATCACGGTGAAAGCGATGACGCCGATCAGCAGCGGGAGCCAGGCCCCGTGGATGACCTTGGTCAGGTTCGCGGCGACAAAGAGCAGGTCGATCAGCAACAGGGTGCCGCCGCCGACGATCACCAGCCACAGCGGCGCATGCCATCGGGTGCGTGCGTAGTACAGGAACAGCAGCAGGGTGATCGTGATCGTCCCGGTCACCGCCATGCCGTAGGCGTAGGCCAGGCGCTCCGAACTGCGGAACGCCAACACCAGTGTCAGGACGCCGACCAGGAGCAGCCCGTTGATCCATGGCACGTAGATCTGCCCTTCGGTGGCCGCGGACGTGTGGATCACGCGGATCCGTGGCAGGTAACCGATGCGGGCGGCCTGTGACGTCACCGAGAACGCGCCGGTGATGACGGCTTGCGCCGCGATGACGGTCGCGGCGGTGGCCAACAGCACCATCGGCCACAGTGCCCAACTGGGGATCAGAAGGAAGAAGGGTGCACGCATGGTGGCCGGGTCGCCGATCAGCAACGCGCCCTGGCCGAGGTAGTTCAGTGCCAATGCCGGCAGCACGACGAACAGCCACGCCCGCGTGATCGCCTTGCGGCCGAAATGTCCCATGTCGGCGTAGAGCGCTTCGGCGCCGGT
>DATEIG010000712.1:0-4557 GCA_035279185.1 Mycobacterium sp. | reverse complement strand
CCGCGGAGTATCTGGGGCATCGTGCTGCCGATCGGCCTCATCGTCGGCGTCCTCGGGTTCATCATCGCGATGTACGTCTCGGGGCAGCGGTCGCTTGCTACCGGGTTTGCTATCTTCCCGCTGATCATGCTGATGAGCATGGGCGGAATGCTCTTCCGCGGCCGGGGCGCCGCGCAGAAGATGCCGTGGAGCCAGCTCGAGCAGTACCGCAGGGAGTACTTCGCGCGGCTCGACGAGGTCCGCGACGAGGTGCAGGAGGCCGCGCGCAAACAGTGGCAGCACCGCGAGCACAGCCATTGGGCGCCTTCGGAATTGGTGAGTGTCGCCGGATCTCCGCGGATGTGGGAACGCAGGCCCGGCGATCCCGAGTTCGGGGTCGTCCGACTGGGCACGGGGCGAGTCGAGTTGGCGATGACCATCGACAAGCCCCAGATCGCGGCGGCGTCCAAGATCGAGCCGGCGACCGGCCACGCCCTGCGCAAGTTCATCCTCGAACAGCGCCACGTCCGCGGGATGGCGCGGGTGCTGTGGCTCGAGCGCAGCCCCGGCATCTCGATGGTCGGCGATATGGACGAGGTGCGTGGCGTCGCACGATCGATGATCTGCCAACTCGCCGCGTTCCACAGCCCGGCCGATCTGCAGATCATGGTCGTCACGTCGGCGCCCGAGAGCTGGGACTGGCTGAAATGGCTTCCGCACTGCCAACACCGTGAGGCGCGTGACGGGTGCGGTGAACGCAGGCTGGTGTTCACCTCCCCGACCGAACTCGAGGCCTTCGCGGGTGACGAACTCCTCGACCGCAAGGAATGGACGCCGCCAGCCAGCGGCCTCCACGGCGGACCCGATCCGTCGGCACCTCCCCTGTGGGTGATCTTCGACGACAACTGCGGCGCCGCGGAGGACTGGGCCGGCGCCACGGGCAAGCGTGGTGTCGGGCGGGTGTGCTTCGTGCGGTTGGCGCCCGAAGTGGGGTCCGGAGCCGCACTGGCGGCGACATCCCAGCCCGGAGCCGCACTGGCGGCGACATCCCACCCCGGAGCCGCATCGGCGGCGACATCCCACAGGGGTGTCGGCTTCGACCCCGACACCACCTACCGGTTGTCGGGCGGTGTGCTGCGCAAGCGGGTGGGGGTGGGCTACCGGTGACGTCGCTGCCGGAGGAACTCGACGACGCGTTCTACGCCGTCGCCGATTCCATGAGCATCGCCGAGGCCGAGCGGTTCGCGCGGAGCATGGCGCCCTGGCGGCCCGCGGGTGCGGCCACGGCCGCGTCGACGTCGGACGGTCCCGGCCGAGACCTGTTGGAAGTACTCGGGATTCGCGATGCCCGCAAGCTCGACGTGGACCGGCTGTGGTCGGCTAGGCGAACGCAGAACCGGTTGTGGATGCGCTTCCCCATCGGGCTCGACCCGACGGGCGAGATCGTCGAGTTGGACCTCAAGGAGACCTCTCAGTACGGCATGGGCATGCACTCCGTGCTCATCGGCTTCTCGGGCTCCGGCAAGTCCGAGACAATCATCACCGAGGTCACCTCGCTGGCGCTGACGCATTCGCCCGAGACGGTCAACGTCGCGTTCCTCGACTGGAAGATGAAGTCGGCAGGCATTGTGCTGGAACGCTTTCCGCACGTCGTGGCCAGCGTCAGCAACCTCGGTGACGAGATGCATCTCGTCGAGCGGATGCTCGAGGCGCTCGAGGGCGAGCTCGACCGGCGCGGCGCCCTCTGCGCGGCGACCAACTGCAAGGACCTCAACGTCTACAACGAGAAGCGCATGGTCGACCCGTCGCTGGAGCCGGTCCCCGGCCTCGTGGTGATCATCGACGAGTACCAGGAGCTGTTCCGCAGCGAGCTGGGCGCCGAGTTCGTGGACCTGTGCTGGCGCATCGTGCGGCAGGGCCGCTCTCTGCACGTCTTCCTGCAGTTGGCGGGCCAGACCGTCGACTCGCACCGGTTGATGAAGATCCGCAGCCTGATCGGTTTCTTCATGGCGCTGCGCACCGGCACCGAGGAGGACTCGCGCGAAGCGATCGGCTCGTCGATCGCGGCCCACCTGCCCGAGAAGGGCAAGGAAGGCACGGGCTATCTGCGTGAGGGCATGCGGCCGCCGCGCGAGTTCCGGGCGTTCTACACCTCACCGCCGTTCGTGCCGCCACCCGAGGACGGCGGACCGACACCCGTTGCGGCCGCGGGCACCTGGTTCACCCCCCGGGCGTTCACCGCCACGGAAGTGCCCGACGCGGAGGGTCTGCTGGCCCCAGCCGAGACCAACGGCCACCAGCCCGAACCCGTGCAGGAGCAGACGCCGGTCGCGCTGGCGCCCGGCGAGCTGCCGCCGACGGTCGTCGACACGATCGTGGACTCGCTGCAGGCGACCGGTGCCCGTCCGCCGCGCAAGCTCTGGCTTCCGCCGCTGGAGACGCCGGCGACGGCCGACCAGCTGGTCCGGCTGATGCGGGGCAGGCCGTGGGATGTCGAGTACGGCCGCAACCCCGGCCTGACGTTCCCGGTCGGTATCGAGGACCGCCCGCGACAGCACCGCCAGGATGTGCACACGCTGGATCTGCTCGGCGCCAACGCGTTGGTGATCGGCGGCCCGCAGTCCGGTGTCACGACCACGCTCGCGACGATGATGACGACCGCCGCGCTGATGTACCGGCCCGAACGCGTCCAGTTCTACTGCGTGGCCGCGGGCGGCCCGAGCCTTTCGGCGGTCGCAGGACTGCCGCACGTCGCGGGCCTCGCCCCTGCCGTCGACCGCGAAGGCGTCGGCCGCATCATCGCCTCGGTTCAGGGCATCGTCGCCGAACGCGAGGCGATGTTCGCCAAGACCGGGCTCGACATGGAGGAGGTCCGGCGGCGCAAGTTCAGCGACAAGCCCGAGCCGGTCCCGGTGGCGGGCGGCGACGTCGTCCTCGTCATCGACGGCTGGGCGACCTTCGCCGCCGAGTTCCCGCAGTACGTCGACCACATCGTGGCGCTGGGCCGCAGCCTGGGCTACGGCGTGCACATCGTCATCTCGCACACCAGCTACCTGCAGGGCTTCAAGCAGGCGCTCAAGCCGTTGGCCACCGAACGCATCGAGCTGCGGCTGACCGATCCCGGCGACTCCGAGATGAACCGCCAGCTCGCCAAGAAGGTGCCGAAGGCAATGCCGGGGCGCGGCTTGACGAAGCCGGGTCATCACCTGTTGATCGGCGTGCCGGAACTCGGGGACCGACCGGACGGAGTCCGCGTCGCGACGCGCGACATCGGGGCGTTGATCGCGCAGGTGTCCGGCGTCCAGAAGGCCGCCACCGTCAGCCGGCTGCCGGAGTCGGTGCCCTTCGAGGAGGTGCAGCGGCTGGCTCAGCCGGTCACCCGGCGCAGCCTCGTGCCGTTCGGCCTCTCGGAGTCGGACCTCGGGCCTGCCTACATCGACATCGCCGACCATCCGCATGCCGTCGCGGTCGGCGCTCCCCGCTCCGGGCGGTCCAACTTCCTGCGGGTCGTGTGCCGGTCGATCACGTCGCTCTACCGGCCGGAAGAGGCTCAGGTCCTCGTCCTCGACCCCCGCCGGACTCTGCTCGGCGTCGTCCAGGGCGCGCACCTCCGGGATTACGCGTACACGCAGACCGCGATCCGCGAGGCGATTCGCGAACTCGTTGCTGAGCTCGAGAATCGGCAGCCTCCTCCAGGCACGACGCAGGAGGAGATGATGACGAAGAAGTTCTACGACGGACCCGAGATCTTCGTCGTCATCGACGATGCCGGTGTCTGGTCGTCGATGGACAATCCGTTGATGAACCTGGGCCCGCACGTCGAGGGCGCGCGCGACACCGGCTTGCACATCTTTGCCGCCACCGCTGTGGCGAACTGGAACCAGGTGGCCATCGGAAGTTCCGTGCTCGGCAAACTCCGCGCGTCCCTCGCCCCCATCCTCGTGATGGACGGCAGGCGTGACGCCGGAAAGATCGTCGCCGACATCTACGCCGAGCCGCAGCGCCCTGGCAAAGCGATCTACTTCACCCGAACAGGCACTACAGGCGCTCTCATCGGGTGGAGCGCACCACCGGCTCCGCCGACTTCGGCGGGCGGGCAAACCTAGGCGTACAGTGTTGGCGAACGTGAGATTGGTGACGCGAAGTAGTCCGAACCAGCCTTAGACTGCATACAGCAGCTACGTCAGTCGGGAGAGAACATGCTGATTAACGTCGATCCGGCGATCTTGGCAGCCGCGGCCACCTCGGAGAGCGGTGGAGCCGCGACCATGGCCGCGGCAGCGGCGGCCGCCGCGGGCCCCGCCTCCGCCGTCATCCCACCGGGTGCCGACGACGTCTCGGTGCGCGCGGCGGCGGCGCTGATCGCCCGTAGCGCCGCCACCACCGGCATCCTCGCCGAGTACATCGCGATGCGGGAGTTGTTCGCTGGCACCATCGGTTCGAACGGCGCCACCTACACCGCCGTCGAGGGCATCAACGCCGCTGCGGCCACCATCGGAGGGGCCTAGCCCTCCATGGCGGGCCAGTGGAGCGCGTTCCCCCCTGAGGTGAACGCCGGTCAGCTCATGGCCGGCGACA
>DATEIG010000711.1:0-4526 GCA_035279185.1 Mycobacterium sp. | reverse complement strand
CATTGTCCTTCGATTTGATCAGCCCGACTCACGGCCAGCGTACAACCCATTGCCAGTAATCAGAGGCAAGTCGAGCGTCGTCCTGACCCCCGGTGGAGCGGCGATGACGGCGGGTATCGCGTTGACGACGCGGGCGGCGGTCGCGACGAGTCCGGCGTGGTTGTGGTCGCCGTTGGGGCTGCTCAGGCACAGGTCCATGGCGTAGGTCGGCTCGCCGGTGACCTCGATGCGATACGACCCGCCTTCCTGTGCGGGCTGCGGCCAGTCCGGGCACAGGTCGTCGCGCAACCGCGTGACGTGTTCGAGCACCACCGCGGCCTTGCCGTCGACCATCCCGCGCACCTCGAACCGCAATGCCGCCGCGCTGCCCTTCGGTATGTGACCCGATGCGATGTCGAAATCCTCCGGCGCCGGCTCGCGCACGTAGGTCTCGCTCACCTCGTCGAGCGAGACACCGAGCCCCGCTGCGAGCTGTCGCACCACCGAACCCCATGCGAGGCTCAGCACGCCGGGCTGCAGCAGCATCGGGGTCTCGTCGAGCGGCTTGCCGAACCCCATCACGCCGAACATCACGTCCGCGCTGTCATAGGTGTCGTAGTTGATGATCTCCATGCAGCGGATCTGGTCGATGCTCTGGCAGGTACCCGCAAGTGCCAGTGGCAGAAGGTCATTGGCGAACCCGGGGTCGATGCCGTTGACGAACAGGCTGGACTTGCCCGCCTCCGCGGCGTCCTCGATGGGCTGGAGCAGTTCGGCGGGGATGACCTGCCACGGGTACTGCAGGAACACTGCACTGCTGCCGACGACGTTGACGCCCGCAGCCAGGATGCGCCGATAGTCCTCGAGCGCCTCCGGCAGGCGGTTGTCGGCCAGCGCGGTGTAGACCGCGCACTCCGGATCCGTGGCGAGCACGGCATCGAGATCGGTGGTCGCAGTGATGCCCGTCGAGCCGTCGAGGCCAGCGAGTTCGGCGGCGTCCTTGCCCGCCTTGGCCTCCGAGGAGACCCACACGCCGGTCAGCTCGAAGCGCGAATCGTTGATCAGCTGGACAAGGGCGGGCTTGCCGACGTTGCCGGTGCCGATCAACGCGACGCGAATGGCCATCTGGGTTGTCTCCTCACAGGTCCGGGACCGGGATGTCGAGGTTCGGGTAGGTGAGACCGCCGTCGACCTCGAGGGTCTTGCCGGTCAGGAAGCTGCCTGCAGGTGACGCGAGATAGACGGCGGCGGCGGCGATGTCGAGCGGATCGCCGAGACGCCGCATCGGGGTCGCCTTCTCCATCGGCTCGCGGAGCTCGTCGTTGGAGGCGACGACGTCGAGAGCCGACGTCAGGATCGACCCCGGCGCGATCGCGTTGACCCGGATCCGCGGGCACAGGTCGAGAGCGCTCAGTCGCGTGTAGTGGGCGAGTGCGGCCTTGGCGGTGCCGTAGGCGGCGAACCCTCGCGCTGACAGCCGGCCCATCGTCGAGGTGATGTTGATGATGCTGCCGCCGCCGGAGTGCTCGAGCATCAGCGGCACCGCCGCCGTCGTCAGCGCGTGGGCGGTCGCGACGTTGAACGTGAACGCATCGCGGAGATCCTTCGTCGATGTCGTGAGAAGAGTGTTCGGCATGGTGCCGCCGACGTTGTTCACGACGATGTCTAGTTTGCCGAACGCCTCGACCGCAACCCCGGCGAGCTTGGCGGTGTCCTCGGGGTGGGCGAGGTCGGCGGTGAGAACGTGGGCACGTCGTCCGACGCCGCGGATCTGCTCGGCGACCTCGTCGAGTTGGGACTGCGTTCGCGACGCGATCACCACGTCGGCACCGGCTTCGGCGAATGCGAGCGCCATCGCCGCGCCGAGCCCGCGGCCCGCTCCTGTCACCACCGCGACTTGGTCGTCGAGCCGAAATCTGTCGAGAATCACATCACCCTCTCTTCCCTTGCCGGGCGACACCGTAACAAGGCGACGCGGTCGACACACCGCATTTCTGAAACACGTTCTAGTTCGTGCCGGAGCGACACGTTCAGTACTCGACTACTGACGCGGACCGGCTTCAGCGCTCGTAGCGTGCTCTGTGTCGAATGTGAGATGGAGATCACTACGGATAGCAAAGTTATTTCGCTCACAGACTAGCGAAAAACACCAGGTGAGCGGATTTCGGCCACGAAATTAGTGTTACCGTTAAATAACTGCGACGGAATCCGTAGCCTTCGCATACTGGATAGGAGCAATTCGCGTGGCGAAGCAAGGCAAGATCGCATCCGCTTCGAGCTGGGTCACCGGGGTGTTCGCCCTCGGCGCTCTGTCCGCGGCAGCGGCCACCGGACTTGCGGCACCCGCGTCTGCTGACAGCGACTCCTATCTGGATGCCCTCGGGCCGCGGTACACCGCGATGAGCCCTTCCCAGCTGACGTCGGCGGGCAGCTACGTGTGCTCAGCGACCCGCAGCGGCATCCCGGCATCGGACATCGTGCCGTCGCTGGTGAAGAGCTACGGAATGTCGGCTTCGGCGGCGTACGAGGTCACCATCGCCGCGATCAACCACCTGGGCTGCTGACGCCTACTTCTTGGCGGCAGCCTTCTTGGCCGCTTTCTTGGCGGGAGCTTTCTTGGCTGAGCTGGATGTCGCCGACTTCGCGGCTCCGGCGGCCTTTTTGGCAGCCGCCTTCTTCGCGGGTGCCTTCTTCGCGGCTCCGGTCGATTTCTTGGCGGGCGCCTTCTTGGCTTGACCGTCACCCGATGAGCTGCCGCCGCGCCTGGCTTTGACGCTGGCCTCCAGTTTGGCCAGCAGATCCGAGACGTCCTCGGTCTCGTCGAGCTCCTTGGGCTCGGCGTCTTCGGTCGTGAACGCCTCTCCGCCTTCGAGTTTCGCCTCGACGAGTTCGCGAAGCTGTTCCTGGTAGGTGTCCTCGAAACGCTCGGGATGGAAGTCGTCGGTCATCGACTCGACCACCTGACCTGCCATCTTCAACTCGGCGGGTTTGATGTCGACTTCCTTGTCCAGCACGGGGAAATCGGGATCGCGGATCTCGTCGGGCCAGAGCAACGTGTGGATCACCATCACGTCGCGCTTGCTGAAGTCCTTGACCCGCAACGCCGCAAGCCGTGTCTTGTTTCTCAGCGCGAAGTGCACGATCGCCACCCGGTCGGTCTCGGCGAGCGTCTTGGCCAGCAGCACGTAACTCTTCGACGACTTACCGTCGGGTTCGAGGAAGTAGCTCTTGTCGTACATCAGCGGGTCGAGCTCGCTCGCCGGGACGAACTCCACGACCTCGATCTCGCGACTGCGCTCTTCGGGCAGCGTCGCGATGTCCTCGTCGGTGATCACCACCATGTGGCCGTCGTCGGATTCGAAGGCGCGGGCGATGTCGCGGTACTCGACGACCTCGCCGCAGACCTCACAGACGCGCTTGTAGCGGATCCGGCCGTTGTCCTTGGCATGGACCTGATGGAACTTGATGTCGTGGTCCTCAGTTGCGCTGTAGACCTTGACCGGCACATTCACCAGTCCGAACGAGATCGAGCCCTTCCAGATGGACCGCATTTCCCCAGTATTCCCTAATGAGTCAGCGGAGATGCGTCTGCGCGCCGCCCAGTTCTGCCGCCGCGGCATCCCGTGTCGCCCGATCCGGAAGGTCGGCACCGGCCCGCGCGACCGTCAGCGCAGAGTTCAGCGCCGCCGTCTGCAGCACTTCGGTGAGCGCGTCGACGCCGATGCGGCGAAGCTGCCTGCGATTGTCGGCGCCGAGCAGGCCCAGCGACCACAGCGCATCGATGAGCCCCGTCATGAACGCATCACCCGCGCCCACGGTGTCCACGACCTCGACGGGCCGGGCCGGGACGCGCGCGATGCCTGCCTCGCAGACCGCAAATGCGCCATGCTCGCCCATGGTGACCGCGACGATGGCGGGCCCGAGGTTCAACCACGTTCGCGCAACCTGTTCGGGCGTGCGGTCGGGGTCGACGAACTCAAGATCCTCGTCGCTGACCTTGACCACGTCGGACTTCTCGACGAGCCGGTCGATGCGGGTGCGCGCCAGTTCCTCGTCCGCGATCAAGGCAAGCCGCACGTTCGGATCGAAAGTGACTGTGGCCGAGAGGTGATACGCGTCGAGCAGTGCCGCCGTGGCGAGGCACCCGGGTTCGAGAATGGTCGCGATCGACCCGGTGTGGGCCACCAACGGCGGCGATACCTCCGGTGTGCCCGACAACTTCCACTCGATGTCGAAGGTGTACTGCGCCTTGCCGTCGTCATCCAGCGTCGCGAGCGCAGTCGGCGTGCGGTCGGCGGTGACGCTGCCCGCGACCAGTTCCGCGCCGGAGCCCTCGACGTACTCGGCGATGCGGCGGCCGCGGACGTCGTCGCCGATGTGGGTGAGGAAGTCGACGTCGCGTCCGAGCCTGGCCAACCCGACCGCGACGTTGAGGGGACTGCCGCCGACGTGCTCGCCGACGACCCGGCTGTCGCGCGCGACGACGTCGATCAGCGCATCGCCGATGACAAGCGCGCGGCTCACGGTGTCTGCCCTTTCATCAGTGC
>DATEIG010000710.1:0-2037 GCA_035279185.1 Mycobacterium sp. | reverse complement strand
CGCCGATGAAGTGTCAGGCCGCCGTTCTGCGGGGCATCGGGGCGGACTGGGAGGTCACCGAGGTCACGCTCGACCCTCCGCGCGAGGGTGAGGTGCTGGTGAAGATGTCGGTCGCCGGCATCTGTCACACCGACGAACACTTCACCACCGGAGACATGGTCCCGACCCCTGACCTCGATGCGATGATGGCCGCGATCGGTGCCCCGCCCCCGGACTACTTCCCCTTGATCGGCGGCCACGAAGGTTCCGGTGTCGTCGCTGACGTCGGTCCCGGCGTGCGGTCCGTCGCGCCGGGGGATCACGTCGGGTTCTCGTTCATTCCCGCCTGCGGAGTCTGCAGATGGTGCGTGTCCGGAATGAGCTACATCTGCGACAAGGGCGCCATGACGATGTCCAAGGACATGGTCACCGACGGAACCCGGCGTCGCCACGTGGGTGACGAGGACCTGATGGCCCTGTCAGGCCTCGGGACCTTCTCCGAATACGCTGTGGTAGCGGAGGATTCGGTCATCAAGATCGACGAGTCCATTCCGTTCGAGGCCGCGTCGCTCGTGTCGTGCGGCGTCACCACGGGGTGGGGTTCGGGCACTGTCGGAGTGGGCACTCAACCCGGCGACACCGTGGTGATCGTCGGCACCGGTGGCGTCGGGATCAACGCGGTTCAGGGTGCCCGTGCCGCGGGCGCGAACGCCGTCGTGGCCGTCGATCCCGTTGACTTCAAACGGGATACGGCGAAGTTCTTCGGCGCGACGGACACCTGTCCCTCGCTCGAGGAGGCGTTTCCGCTCGTGCAGGAGTTGACACGCGGTGTGATGGCCGATCGGGTCGTGTTGACCCCCGGTGTGCTCCACGCCGAACTGCTGCTGCCCGCCGTGATGATGACGCGCAAGGGCGGCACGTGTCTGATGACCGCGGTTCCCAAGCTCGAACTCAACATGGTGCCGCTGATCCTCAGCGACATCCTGTTCTCGTGCAAAACCGTCAAGGGCCTGCTGTATGGCGGGCTGAACCCGCGGGTGAGCACGCCGATGCTGCTGTCGATGTACCGCAACGGCAACCTCAAGCTCGACGAGCTGATCACCCAGCGCTATCGACTCGACCAGATCAACGACGCCTTCACCGACATGCGCGAGGGACGCAACATCCGCGGCATCATCGAATTCGTCTAGGGCTGTTGGTATCCCGGAGGATTCGGAGTATCCACCCACAGGTCGACGCCGAGTTCGGAGCCGGGCACGCAGTCGTAGACCGACAGGTCGGTCACGCCTGACTCGAGGAGCACGTCCTCGCACAGCAGCGCCTTGCCGGTGTACTCGCGCGACGGCTTGTTGAGGACCGCGTAGGCGGCGTCGGCGTAGACGTCGGGCTTGCGTGCGCGGCCCATCGCCTCGTCGCCGCCCAGCAGATTCTGCACGGCCGCGGTGGCCACCAGTGTGCGCGGCCACAGCGTGTTCGACGCGATGCCCTCGTCGCGCATCTCCTCCGCGATCGCCAGGGCGCACAACGACATTCCGTACTTCGCCATCATGTACGCGGTCGGCTTGAGCCACTCCGACTCCAGCCGCACCGGCGGCGACAACGTCAGGATGTGCGGATTGTCGCGCCCGATCATGTGCGGGATGCAGGCCTGGCTGACCGCGTACGTGCCGCGCACCTGGATGCCGTTCATCAGGTCGAACCGCTTGAGCGGCACCTCGGTGATCGAGCCGAGGTTGATCGCCGACGCGTTGTTCACGCAGATGTCGATGCCGCCGAACTGCTCGACGGTCTTGGCCACCGCATCGGCCACCGAGTCGCCGTCGCGGATGTCGCCGACGATCGGCAGCGCCTGTCCGCCCGCTTCCTCGAGTTCCTGGGCCGCGGTGTACACGGTGCCCGGCAGCTTGGGATGCGGTTCGGCGGTCTTGGCGATCAGCGCGATGTTGGCGCCGTCGGCCGCGGCCTTCTTGGCGATCGCGAGGCCGATGCCCCGGCTCGCCCCCGAGATGAACATGGTCTTGCCCGCGAGCGATGTCTCAGCCATGGCGTCACACTAAC
>DATEIG010000709.1:0-4043 GCA_035279185.1 Mycobacterium sp. | reverse complement strand
CCGTTGATGACGCCCCACAGGTTGATGGCGATGATCTTCTCGTAGGTCTCGTAGTCGCACTCGGTCACCGGTACGGCACCGCCGGCGATGCCCGCGTTGTTGTAGATCTGGTGCACGACGCCGAAGTGCTCGACGACAGCGGACGCGTAGGCGCTGACCGCGTCACGGTCGCTCACGTCGAGCAGCGCGGTGTGGGCTTCGCCGCCGAGGGCGTTGACGCGCTCCGAGGTCTGCGACAGCCCCTCTTCGTTGACATCCGAGATCGCCACGCGCGCTCCGCGGCGCGCCAACACGACAGCCAATGCCCGGCCGATCCCCGAGCCGGCGCCGGTCACGACAGCGACCTTGTCTTGGACTCGACTCATGAAGGGCCCCTTCGGGTTCGACTAGACCGCCGATGCGGTGGTCAGTGACGAGGTCTCATAGGCGTCGACGTCGAAGCGCCTGGTCTGCCGACGGAAACGGAACGTGAAGTCCGGCCACAGCGTCGTGTTGTTGCCGTGCGCATCCAGATACCAACTGGCGCAACCGCCGGTCATCCACACCGAGCCCTGGAGCTTGCGTTGCAGTTCGTCGTTGTAGTCGTCCTGCACGTCCTGTCGGACATCCACGCGGGTGATGGCCCGGTCCGCCATGGTGCTCACCGCGTCGACGAGATAGTTGAGCTGCGACTCGATCATGTAGACCATCGAACTGTGTCCGAGCCCGGTGTTGGGTCCCACGAGGACGAACAGGTTGGGATAGCCCGCAATCGTCGTTCCCTTGTATGCGCGCATCCCCTTGTCGGCGAATGTCTGACCCAGGCTCCGTCCGTCGCTGCCGCAGATGGTGTCGAACATCGGGGAATCGGTGACGTGGAACCCGGTGGCGACGATGATGGCGTCGACCTCCCTGGCGGTCCCGCCTTGCGTGACGATGCTGTGCCCGTTGACTTCTCGGATTCCCTCGGTCACCAGTTCGACGTTCTCCCGGTCCAGTGCCGGATACCAGTCGTTGGCGATCAGCATGCGCTTGCAGCCGATGCGGAAATTCGGTGTCACCTTCCGGCGCAGTTGCGGGTCGGTGATCTCTCGGCGGATCTTGGCCCGCGAGATGAGCTCGAACGCCTTCATCAGGCGGGGGTTCTTCGCGAGACCCACGACCTGCGTCTCGCGCGCGGTGTAGATCCCGGCGCGGGCAAGGCGCAGCACGCCGGGAAGGTTGCGGAATGCCCATCGTTCGATTCCGGTGAACGCGCGGTCGAACCTGGGGAGCAGCCACGGCGCCGTCCGTTGATAGACGTCGATGTGGGCGACGGTCTCGGCGATCGCGGGGACGAGTTGGATCGCCGACGCTCCCGTGCCGATCACGGCGACGCGCTTGTTGGTCAGGTCGGCGTCGTGGTTCCACTGCGCCGAGTGGAAGATCTCGCCGCCGAACTGGTCGAAGCCGGGGATGTCGGGTAACGACGGTTCGGCGAGGGCGCCGAACGCGCCGACGAGGACGTCGGCTGTCAGCGTTCCGCGGCTCGTCGTGATCTCCCAACAGTGGTTCGCCTCCACCCATGCCGCCCGGGTGACGACGCATCCGAACACGTGGCGGTCCAGCACACCGGCGCGCTGGGCGACACCGCGGATGTAGTCCTCGATTTCCGCCTGTGTCGAGAACGAGCGAGTCCAATCGGGGTTGAGCGCGAAGGAGTACGAATACAGATGCGACGGCACGTCGCACGCGGCGCCGGGATAGGTGTTGTCGCGCCAGGTTCCGCCGACGTCGCTGCCGCGCTCGAGCACGATGAAGTCGCGGTGACCGGCCTCGTCCAACCTGACTGCCGCGCCGAGACCCGAGAAGCCGCTCCCGACGATGGCGACGTGGGCGTGAGCCGGAAGCGATGCGCTCGTCACCGTGTCCCCCGCGTGTATCCCCCACTCACGCGCTGCCCTCCCTGCCAGGCGCGGAACCGCAGCTCCGCCACACCTACGGATGCGTAGGTCACTTATAACCCACGTCGAAAGGCTTCAACCGCGGTTTCCTCAGAAGGCCGGCTGCGGTACTAACCTCGGAATTTCCGCTACCGCCCCTCTTGGAGGAACCGTTGAGCGCGCCAAGGTCCAAGGCCACCTCGCTGGCCATCGTCGCGGGCGCCTACGTCGTCGCGATCGCCGCAGCCGGCGCCTGGCTGGCATGGGGGCCTGCGACAGGACAGCTGTGGTTGGACACGTTGGTCGCCGACGTGATCGCCACGGTCGTGGTCTTCGCATTCAGCCGCGCCTACCGCAACTCCAGCTTCTACGACGCCTACTGGAGCGTCGTCCCGCCGCTGCTGCTCCTCTACTGGTGGGCTCAGTCCGCGGCCGGTGCCGACGTGCTGCGCTGCTGGCTGATCGCGATCGTGGTGGTGTACTGGGCGGTGCGGCTGACCGGCAACTGGGTGTACTCGTTTCCCGGTCTGCACCATGAGGACTGGCGCTACCCGATGTTCCGCGAACGGGCCGGACGCGCCGAGTTCGTCGCCGACCTGGTGGCCATCCACCTCATTCCGACGTTGCAGGTGTTCCTCGGGATGGTGCCCGTGTATGTCGCGGTGACGCGGCCCGGTGAGGGTGTGCGATGGCTGACCGTGGTCGCGTTTGTCCTCGGAATGGCCGCTGTCACACTCGAATTGATCGCCGACGTACAGATGCACCGCTTCGTGAAGGTCCGCGAGCCCGGCGAGGCGATGGACCGGGGACTGTGGGCCTGGTCGCGGCATCCGAACTACTTCGGCGAGTTCGGCTTCTGGTTCGCGCTCGGCTTGTTCGGCGTGGCGAGTGCACCCGCCGACTGGTGGTGGCTGATGGCGGGCGCGGCGGTGATGCTGGCGCTGTTCCTCGGTGCCAGCATCCCGATGATGGAGGACCGCAGCCTGGCGCGCCGGCCGGAGTATCGCGACGTCGTCGACCGGGTGTCGAAGTTCGTGCCATGGCCGCCGAGCCGACCGGCTGAGCCCGGCGGCGCCGGGTAGCTGCGCGTCGGACACGGTGGAGGTGACCCGGATTATCGGCAGTCGTGGGTCAGGCCGGGGTCCCGCGGGTTAGTCTTTGCCGATGATCGCGGGCGACAAGGCGCCTGACTTCACTCTGTACGATCACACCGGTCGGCCTCGGGCACTGTCTGCGCTCCTCACCGAGGGGCCGGTTGTCCTGTTCTTCTTCCCGCTGGCCTCCTCGCCGATCTGCACGGCCCAGGCCTGCCACTTCCGCGATCTGAAGGCGGAGTTCGCCGACGTGGGCGCCCAGCGCGTGGGCATCAGCACCGACACCGTCGACCGACAGGCCCACTTCGCCCAGCAGCGCTCGTTCGACTACCCGCTGCTCTCCGACGCCGACGGAGTGGTCTCCGAGATCTTCGGGGTGCGGCGGGGCAGGTTCGCGTCCCTGCGCCAGACCGTCGTGGCGCGTGAAGCGGCCAGGGGTCACCGGCACAATCGCCGCCGTGGCCTGCTGGCCCGGCTGCTTCCGGTCAGACGTACCACGTTCGTCATCGACACCGACCGCACCGTCCTCAAGGTCGTCTCCAATGAGTTGCGCGCGTCGGTGCATGCCGACGAGGCGTTGCGGTTCCTCCGGGACTACCAGTCGGCGGTCGGTTCGCGACGGACCGGGCGGTCGGAGAACACGGACTCGTCCAGCGACTGGTTCACCGAACCGCGGCCCTCGGACCAACCGAGCCCCGCCCGACCGTACGCGCCGACGGCGGGCCGACCAGACTCCGGCGTGGAACTGCCGCTCGAAGCTCCTGTCGAAGCGCTTGCCAACCCTGCCAATCCGCCGCGCTGGCCGAAAAACGATGTGCGGGGCCAGATTCTGACGCAGTGCGTCAACAGCCGCTCGGTGGCAGAGATCGCCGCCGATCTGTCCTTGCCGCTTGGTGCGACACGGTTCCTGGTCGGCGATCTCGTGACTCAGGGTTATCTGCGGCTGGGCGTCACCTCAGGTCGCTCGATGGCAATCGACGAACGGCGGGAGCTGTTGACCAGGACGCTGGCCGGCCTCCGGGCACTCTGAACCTGCGCCGATCCGCGC
>DATEIG010000708.1:0-9183 GCA_035279185.1 Mycobacterium sp. | reverse complement strand
CTTCGACGACGATCCGGCGGTCACCGCGACCCGGCAGTCGAGCGCGCGGGCCACCTGGATGGCGTGTGTGCCGATGCCGCTCGCGCCGCCGTGCAGCAGCACGGTCTGGCCGGCCGACAGCCCCGCGGTCATCACGAGGTTGGACCACACCGTGCACGCCACCTCGGGCAGAGCGGCGGCCTGCGACAACTCGACGGTCTCGGGCACCGGCATGACCTGGCCTTCGGGAACGGCGACGTATTCCGCGTAGCCGCCGCCCGCCAGCAAAGCGCACACAGGTTGCCCGATCGACCACCGGTCGACGTTTTCACCGACCGCGGCGATGGTGCCCGACACCTCGAGACCCAGGATGTCGCTTGCGCCGGGCGGTGGCGGGTAATTGCCTGCGGCCTGCAGCAGGTCAGCCCGGTTGATGCCGGCGGCGCTAACCTGCACCACGACCTCACCTGCGCCGGGGGAGACGTCGGGGACTTCCTGCCAGGTCAGCCGGTGGGCGGAGTCAACCACAATCGCGTGCATCCAAAAAACTCTACTACCGGGCAGAATCAGCCTCTGGCAACGTGAATGTCGTTTACCATCTCGGGAATGGAGGGGATGATTGCCGGGCGTACGGCTGGTGATATGCCGGGCCTGGACATCGCTGAGCAGAGGTCGTGGCAAAACTTCCTCGACTCTGCGCTGCGGATGTACGCGACGCTCAACAGGGCGCTGGTCGAAGCTCACCGTCTCACACTGAACGACGTGCGGCTTCTCGACATGCTGGACAAATCCCCGACCGGATCCGCCCGCATGGGCGATCTGGCCGAGGCGCTGATGTCACTGCCGAGCAGGGTGACACGCCAGATTCGCCGTCTCGAGGTTCAGGGCCTCGTACGCCGTGGCGCCAGCCCGGACGACGGCCGTGGCGTGCTGGCCAGCATCACCGACGACGGTCGCCTGCTCGTGCGGCAGGCCATGGTCACCTACGCGCAGGGTGTGCGGGAGAACTTCCTCGGCAAGCTGTCGCGGCCGCAGATCGCCGCGATGGGCGAGAACTGCAGGCGGATCAGCGTCGGGCTCAAGGGAACGCCGACGGCCGCCAAGGTCGGCCGGGTCTGACCTCCCGCCCCGACCCCTGGGGCTCCCCGTACTCTTATCGGCGGTGGCGTGGCAGAGCGGCCTAATGCACTCGCCTTGAAAGCGAGAGACGGCTAAAACCGTCCGGGGGTTCAAATCCCTCCGCCACCGCAGAGGGAAGGATTGTCGGATGCTAGACCGGCTGAAACGGTCGGCGAGGGAGAAGCTTCAGAACGCGGTCGCCGAGGTGCTCGAGGCCCAGCTGAGTCGACATCAACAGCAACTCGACGAGCAGCTGACCCGGCATCAGCAGCAGCTGGACGAGCTTCGCGCCGAAGCGCTCGCGGCGATGGACGGTCTCGGCAACGCCGTCAACGCCCAAGGGGACCGCATCCACCACCGGGTGGACGATCTGGAAGACCGTGCGCGGCGCGACATCTGGTATGCACGCGACGCCACCGCGGCGGCGGAAGCATCGGCGTTCGTCATCGAGAATCTCCCCACCGCACAGGTCTTCTGGCACGGCCACGACACTCTGCGGTTCGCGCTGGGTGAGATCAAGGGTCCCGGCCTGGCCCTCGAGTTCGGGGTGGCGACGGGAACGACGCTGCGCATCATCGCCGACGCCGTGGCGCCGGACCGCGCGGTGGCCGGCTTCGACACCTTCACCGGCCTACCGGAGATGTGGCGCAGCGGGTTTCCTGCGGGTGAGTTCTCTCAGCAGGAACTCCCCGACGTCCCCGGCGCGGAGTTGGTCGTCGGCCTGTTCGAGAACGAACTGCCCCGCTTCCTGGCCCGCAATGACGAGCAGATCGCGTTCATGCACGTCGACTGCGATCTGTACTCCTCGACCAAGACCGTCCTCGATCTGACCGGCGATCGACTGGCGCCCGACGCGGTGATCCTCTTCGACGAGTTCTTCAACTTCCCCGGTTGGCAGCAGCACGAATACCGGGCCTGGCTCGAGTTCCTCGAAAAATCCGGGCGAAGCTTCGAATACCTCGCCTACACGGGAAACAGCGAACAGGTCGTCGTCAGACTGCACTAACCGTCGCGGTCGGTGTCGAAAAGACGAGCCCAGTTCTCGCGACTGATCAACTCGGGGAACGCATTCCGGTAACGGTCAGCCACCTTCGGCGTCTCCTTGCGGAAGCGTCGCAGGCTTTTGGCCGTTCGCTTGCTGAGCGCCGTCAGCGTCTCCTTGTCGCGGCGCAGGACGCGTACACCCGCCTGGGAGGCGTCGGTCACGACGGCGTGGTCGAAGATGCCGATGTGCCACCAGTGGGCGTCCGCGGCGGGAATCATCACCGGTCCCGGTGCCGTACGGCCAAGCCACTGGTAGACAACGCGTTTGGCGCGCACCAGATCCAGCCGCTCCTTGCGGGGATGGTGTTTCGACGCCGGCCGGGTCGGCGGCAGCGCGTTGGTGAGTTCCGCGGTGCTGACCGCGGGATGAGTCTTGGTCTCGAAGTACTTCGACCGCTCGGCGCGGATCTGCGCCGCCGCTGCCGCGCCGCCGTCCCGCAGGATCTCAGGCCCTTCGAGGAAGTCCTCGATCGCGCGAATGATCAGGTGCGCCAGGCCATATCGCATCGACCCCAGGCACTCCGCGATCTCCCGCGCGAAGGCCTTGCTCGCGGTGCGGGTATCGATCGCCCCGCGGAGTGCGCCGGTGACCAGAGCGTTGCGGATCTGGAAGTAGTGGACCCAGTCGTCGTAGTCCTTCCACGTGAACTCCGCGTGCCACACGGCGGCGTTCGGCAAGGTGACGACCGGGAAACCGTGCGCGCCTGCGCGCAGGCTGTATTCGATGTCGTCCCACTTGATGAACAGCGGCAGCGGAAGGCCGATCTCCGCGATGACCTCCGCGGGGATGAGACAGGTCCACCAACCCGTGTAGGTGGCGTCGGTGCGCTTGTTCTGGCGCTTCTTGATGATGTCTTCGTCGTGCAGCGAATTCGCCGCCCACCGGCCGGGGCGCAGCTTGCCGAGGTCCGGATCTTCCGCTCCGGCAAGCAGATAGCGCGGATTCTTCAGGTAGAGCATCTGCGCGCCGACGATTGTCGGGGTGGGCGTCACATTGGCGAAGGCGTTCAGCCGCAGCACGGCGTCGGGCTCGCAGAGGATGTCGTCGTCCATCAGGATCACGTTGGCGTGATCGGTGATGCTCGAGACCTCGTACATGCCGCGGGTGAAGCCGCCGCTGCCACCGAGATTGGGCTGGCGCAGGTACACCAGCTTCTCGCCGAGGCGCGCCGCGATGTCGGAGAACAACGCTTTGTCCTCGACGCAGTCGTTGCCCTGGTCGACGACGTAGATCGCGTCGATGCCCGCCAGAAGCGCCTTGTCGCCGGTGATCGCGGCGAGGGTGGCGGCGCAGTCGTCGGGACGGTTGAACGTGCAGATGGCGATCGCCGCCGGGCGGATGACCGGCGGTGCGGGCACCGTCCACTCCAGGTCGGTGATGGTCAATGGGCCGCGAACCGCCGTGCACTCCATCCACAGCGCGCCGCCGTCGACGAACTCGTTGAGCGGGGTCGAGATCACCGCTGTGCCGGTGCCGTCGATCTCGGTGCTCTTCAGCGTGCGGATGTTGCCGTTGACGTCCGACGCGCGCAGAAGTACATGCGTGGGGGCCGCGGCCTGGAAAGCCAGCTCGAGTTGCACTTCCTTGACGGTCGTCCACCGCTGGAAGTAGCTCGCGGGGAACCGCCCGAAATAGGTGTTGGTGTCCACGGTCGCACCCTTCTCCAGGTGCAACGCGTAGCGCTCGCGCTGGGCTCGTCCTTCGACGATCCGCGCGTAGAGGTCGTCGGGCACGTGCGCGCTCGGCCCGGTGAACAGGCCGCGCGCCACCACCAGCCGTTCTGGTGCGACGTGCTCGGTGAGCGCCGGATGGGTTTCCCCGCGCTCGGTCATTGGCGCTCCTACTGTCATTCAAACGGGAGGCGAGTATCAGCACTCCTCAAGGTCCCCGTGGGAGCGTAACAAGCTGGTGTGCTGAGACAAGTTGACGGCGCGCTGAGTCGAGCCGGATTCGTGAAACCGCAGTTCAGCGCGCCTCGAGCAGGCGCTTCAACCGGTCGAGATCTTTGGCGGTCGCGCGCCGCAGAGCCGTCGCCACGATCGGCGCGGCGAGCCCGGCGAAAGCCGTCGGCTCCCCGCGGTTGCGCACGGTCATCCACGTGCCCCCGTCCTCGGCGTCGTCCCACAGATAGCTGGTCTCGACCAGGAACGACGGGCGTTCGGAGCGCATCACCCAGCGTTCGTCGGGCACGAGCTCCGTCACCTCGCAGGTGTACTCCATTCGGCGGCCCAGAAACCCGCTGACGAACCGGAGCCTGGAGCCGACGGTGCAGCGTTCATCCGAATCCCATTGCACCGCTTGAATGTTGGCGTTCCACGCGGTGATGTTGGCCGGATCGCAGCAGTACGCGGCGACCTCGCGGCGCGGCCGATCGATGGTGGTGTGCACCTCGACGTCGACGGTCACGGGCCTGCCTTCGCGAGCACACGGACTCCCGCGTCGATCTGGGATTCGGTGAGGTTCGCGTAACCGAGCAGCAGGCCCGGCGGCGCGGTCGCGGGGTCCGCGTAGCAGGGGGCAAGCGCCTCCACATTCACGCGCATGGCAGCGGCGCGCCTCACCACGTCGGCGAGCGGATACCCGTCGGGAAAACGGACGGTGAGATGAACGCCCGCCGCCGCACCGACCACCGTCGCGCAGGGCAGGTGGCGGGCCAGTGCCGTCAGCAGTGCGTTGCGTCGGCTCAGATAGCGGCGGCGCATCTGACGAAGATGGCGGTCGTAGCCGCCCGAGGTCAACAACCGGGTGAACGCGATCTGGTCCATCACCGAGCTTCCGGCGTCGGCAAGGCCCTTCGAGAGCCTGATCGCGTCGACCAGCTGCGGCGGCAGCACCATCCACCCGATGCGCAGTCCCGGCGCCAGCGTCTTGCTGGTCGAGCCGACGTAGATGACCCGGTCCGGCGCGATGCCCTGCAGCGCTCCGACGGGCGCGCGGTCGTAGCGGTATTCGGCGTCGTAGTCGTCCTCGATGATCAGATGGCCCGCGCGGGCCCACTCCACCAGCGCGGTGCGTCGGGCGGGGGAGAGCACGACGCCGGTCGGTGACTGATGCGCGGGTGTCGCAAGGACGGTCCGTGCGTCGCTGCCGGCCAGCGCATCGACGTCGAGGCCGTCGTCGTCGACCGGTACTGCCACCGGTTCTATTCCGTTGTGCTGCAGCACTATTCGGTGAAGCCAGAATCCGGGGTCCTCCATCGCCAGCGGCAGTTCGTGGCCCTGCAGAGCGCGGGCCAGCAGTGCGATGGCCTGTGTCGCACCGGAACAGAGCACCATGTGGCGCGGATCAGCCTGCACACCGCGGGTGCGGCGCAGATAGTCGGCGATCGCATCGCGCGCCTCGGGCAGGCCCTGCGGTTCGACGTAGCCGAGCGAGTCCGAACCGGTCTCGGCCAGGCCGGTTCGCAGCGCGCGCAGCCATGCGGCGCGAGGAAAGCTGCTGAGGTCGGGATACCCCGGGAGGAAGTCGACGTCGTAGCGGCGACGCGACGCTGCGTGGCGCGGCGCGCTGGCCGCATCGACGGTCGCGACCCGGGTGCCCGAGCCGTGTCTGCTCATCAGGAAGCCCTCGGCGACCAGTTGGCCGTAGGCATCGACCACGAGGCGCCGGGACACCCCGAGATCGGCGGCGAGCACCCTCGTCGACGGCATCGGGGTCGCCGGCGCGAGCCTGCCGCTGCGGATCGCGTGGCGCAACCCGTCCGCGAGCTGGCGGTGCAGCGGATCGGCCGCACTGCGGTCGAGCTCGACCAGGAGCTCTGGTCCACCGGAAGTGGTACCCGAAACTGCCATGAAAGTGGTGCCTCTCTTGAGGCCAGTCGCGATCTAGCCTGAAGCTATGTCAACGACGCCGACACGCACAAGGGCCGGGGTGCCGCGCACGCGAGGAACGAAGATGGTCGAACTGACCCTCGTGGTCTTCGGCGTGTACGCCCTCGGCATCGGCCTGTTCATGCTGTTCTTCCCCGGCACGTTCTTCGACACCCTGGGGACCTTCGGGGTTCGCAACGACCACTACATCTTCGACAACGCGACGTTCGAGATCCCGCAGGGCCTGATGCTGCTCGCCGCGGTCCGGCGGGTGTCGTGGCGGGTACCGGCACTGGCGTTTGCCACCTTGCACTGGGCGCTGCATGCGATCAGCCACATCGTCGACCCCCATCACGGGGCGGGCGACCTCATCGGCTGGCTCGAAGCGGGCGGCCTTGTGGTGACGACGGTGATCCTGGCGGTTGCTCTGCGCGCCGCTGCCGCGGCGCAACGAAGCGGAGCTATTCGCCGGTGAAGTTCGGCGGTCTCTTCTCGAACATCGCCTTCATGCCTTCGCCGAGATCCTTCGACGGCAGAAAGGCGGCATTCCAGGCGGCCACGTACCGCAGGCTCTCCGACACCCGCGCGATGCGCTGCTGATCGAGCACGTCCTTGACGCCGCTGACCACCAGCGGCGGGTTCGCGGCGATCTCGGCAGCGGTTTCGTGCGCCGCGGCCAACGAAGCCTCGGCATCGGGGTGGACGTCGTTGACGAGGCCGATCTTCTCGGCTCGCGCGGCGTCGATGTCCTTGCCGGTCAGCGCGAGCTCGCGCAGGTGGCCGT
Source organism: Mycobacterium sp. (assembly GCA_035279185.1). Lineage (GTDB taxonomy): Bacteria > Actinomycetota > Actinomycetes > Mycobacteriales > Mycobacteriaceae > Mycobacterium. Next base: position 2,447 of record DATEIG010000708.1, on the reverse strand, counting down.
CGTTGAGGATGAGTGGAAGCCGGGCGAGGCTGCCCACGTCGGCGACGATCGCAATCTTGACCTCGCGGACGGAGAACTTGGCGTCGGCGCTGGCATAGCGGATGTCGACGGCGGAGATCAGGTCGACCCCGCCGCCGATGCACCAGCCGTGCACCGAGGCGATGGTCGGGGTGCGGCAGTCGGCGACGGCGTTGATCGCGCCCTGCATCCGCAGGATCGTCGCGTGGAAGTCGGTCCGCGGGCGGGCGGTTGCGCCGTCGCTCAGGACGTCGGAGAGCGTGCTGCCCATCGCGACCAGGTCGAGGCCGTAGCTGAAGTTCTCACCCGAGCCGGTCAGCACGATGGCGCGGACATCGCGGTCGGCGTCGAGCTTCGCGAACACCTCGGGCATCTCGGTCCAGAACGCCGGGCCCATGGCGTTGCCCCTGCCCGGGCCCGTCAGCGTCACCTGCGCGACGTGGTCGGAGATCTCGACGGTGAGGGATTCGTACGTGTCGCCCATGGCTCGACAGGCTAGCCACTCACGGCGGTGAGCCGCCGAGCACCACCTCTTTGACGACAGCGCTCGGCAGGAACGAGCACATCGCCGAGGCCATGATCGCCGCGACCATCTCCGACTCGGGCCCTTGGCCCTGCTGGCCGCCCTGCTTCTCGAGGATGGCCTTGATGACGGCACGCTGGGTCGCCTCGTCGAGCTTGGTGAACTCGCTGCACTTCATCGTCTCGGAGTTCGCGGGCGCCGGGACTTCGGGGACGTTCGAGTTGCCCGGCATCGGGAAGCCGGGAATCTGCGGGAGGCCGGGGATGTTCGGCAATCCCGGGATGCCGGGGAATCCGGGGTCTGCAGTCGACGGTGTGCGCGTCGGCGCCGAGATCGGCGGTCCCGGCTCGGTGGTCATCGCGACGGACCCCTCCGTGGTGCGTGAACACCCCGTGGCGAGGCCGACGAAGACCAGTGCCGCGGCCGCGACCCGCAGGTGGGTTCTCATGGCCGCAACGATAGGCGCACCCGCGCCGTAGCGTGGGAACCATGTCTCCCGACCTACGCCCAGGACCCGATTCGCCACCGACCGACGAACTCGACAGTGCCGAGGCGACCCTGGCCGTCCTGCAGAGCGCGCTGCACCCGATCGCCGACGACGACCTGTCCAAGCAGACCCCGTGCCGGGAATTCGACATCGCCGGCCTCACCGACCACCTGATGAACTCGATCGCCGTCATCGGCGGCGCGGCGAGCGCCGAACTTCCCGAGCGCGATGCGAGCGACTCGGTCGAGCGCCAGGTCATCGCCGCGGCCAGGCCTGCGTTGGACGCGTGGCACCGCCGCGGGCTCGACGGCACGGTGGCGTTCGGCGACAGCGAGGCGCCCGCACGGGTGATGGCGGGGATCCTGTCGCTCGAATTCCTGGTCCACGCATGGGATTACGCGGCCTCGCTCGGTCGCAGTCTTGACGTCCCCGCATCGCTGTCGGACTACGTGATGGAGATCGCGCAGCGGGTCATCACGCCGGAGGGCAGGAGCAGGGCGGGCTTCGACGACCCGATCGATTTCGCGGCAGACGGCGACTCGCTCGACAAACTGCTGGCCTACACCGGCAGGCAGCCGCGTTGATCTTGCAGCCAGGGTCGTGATCGGCGGCCGGCACAGCCCTCAGTGCAGAATCAACGACGCTGCGCGATCCACCCCGCGGCGAACTCGAGGAACATGTCGTTTTCGGCTGTTGATGCGACGGTGACGCGCACACCGTCGTCGCCGTAGGGCCGCACGATGATGCGGGCGTTGGCGGAGTCGGCGGCGAACTGCTGAGCCCGGCCGGGCAGCGGCAACCAGACGAAGTTGGCCTGCGACGGCGGCACGGTGTAGCCGGCGTCGCGAAGCGCGGCGGTGACCCTGGCCCGCTCGGCGACGACGGCGTCGGTGCGGGCAAGCAGTTCGTCGGCGGCGTCCAGCGAGGCGATCGCGGCGGCCTGCGACACGCTCGTCGCGCTGAAGGGGACGTAGACCTTGCCGAGCGCGGTGATGATCTCGGGGTCGCCGACGGCGTAGCCGACCCGCAGCCCGGCCAGCCCGTAGGCCTTCGAGAAGGTCCGCAGCACAACGACGTTGCTGTGCTCGCGGACGAGGCCGAAGCTGTCGGGCAGCATGCCGTCGCGGATGTACTCGACGTAGGCCTCGTCGAGCGCGATCAGGATGTCCGACGGCACAAGCTCGACGAACCGCGCCAGCGCGTCGGGGTCGACGACGGTGCCGGTCGGATTGTTCGGATTGCAGACGAAGATCAGCCGCGTCCGATCGGTGACCGCGGCGGCCATCGCGTCGAGGTCGTAGGTGTGGTCGGCCAGCGGCACCTGCACCGGTGCGGCGCCGGCGGTCCTGGTCTGCAGCGGGTAAATCTCGAAGCTGCGCCAGCCGTAGACGATTTCGTCGCCGACCGTCGAGGTGATCT
>DATEIG010000707.1:0-5289 GCA_035279185.1 Mycobacterium sp. | reverse complement strand
TCCTCGTCGACCGGTGTCTGGCCCGTCACCTCGATGGTCGCGACGAGCTCCTTGGGGAACCGCACGATGCCCAGTCCCAGCGAGTAGTTGTCGTAGATGATGTTGGCGTCGACAGGACCGTCGGGCGTGAGCCATGTCGATGCGCGGCCGCCGCCGAAGTTCGCGGTCACAGTCGCGTGCAGGTGGTATCCGTTGGCGTCGAACGACGTCGTGTTGGCGGCGCTGTCGGCTTTGTGCACGAACTGCACATGGTAGGGATCGGCGGCGTTCTCGATGATCATCTGTGCGTGCACCTTGACCCGGTTGAGCATCCGGGAATGCGGGTGCAGCGGGTAGTACTCGTCGGTCTCCAATTCGGGAAGGACCGGCGGTTGCCAGTACGGCGCGCGGCCGTGCCGCTCATGCCAGACGACGATGAAGCCGTACCACTCCTGCGCCGGATAGCTCTTGATCTTCACATTCTGCTTGCAGCCGATCTTGCTGTACGGGATCAGCGCGTTGGTGCCGTCGCCCCTCCACTCCCAGCCGTGCCACGGGCAGACGATGTGTTCCCCCTCGACGGTGCCGCCGACGCCCATGTTCGCGCCGAGGTGCAGGCAGTAGGCGTCGAGCACGTTCACCGCGCCGGACCTGGTGCGGAACATGACCAGTTCCTCACCGAAATAGTGCGCCCGCTTGACCTGGCCCGGCTCGAGGTCGGACGCGAAGCCCACGATGAACCAGCCGGTGGGAAAGCGGTACTTGGAGAGGCTGATGCCGCTGGGGCCGAATTCACGTTCTGACGGATCGATGGTGGGATCGTCGATCGTGTTGGTCATGCCATCTCCGTCCGCGCAATATTTGGCCAGGTCAGGGCCTGTCCGCAGGCTATTGTTACTATTTTAAGCATTCTAGGTCAAGGACTGTCGAATCAGGAGAACGCATGCCCACGACCACGCCAGTCGATCTTTCCGATTCCGCGTTGTGGCGGAACGGATTTCCCGACGAGCTGTTCGCTGAGCTGCGGCGAGATCGGCCGCTGTTCCGGCACGGGATGACCGACGGCGTCGCCAAGGCCGTCAAGCGGGACTTCTGGATGGCCACCAAGCACCGACACGCGCAACGAATCCATCGCGACACCGACTCCTTCACCGCGACTGACGGCCCTCTCATCCAGGGGGTCGGTGTCATCGGGTCGGCGCCGACGATCATCAACATGGACCCGCCGGAGCTGCTGAAGCGGCGGCGGGTGTTGTCACACGCGTTCACGCCGAAGGCGATCGGCAAGCTGGAGGACGGCATCCGTAGGCGCGCCGCCGCCATGGTCCAGGGGCTCCTGTCGGAGGGCAGCGGGGACTGGATCGACGATGTGGCCGACGTGCTGCCGATGTCGGTCATCGGCGACATCATCGGCATCCCCGAGGAGGATCGGCCCGACGTCTTCGACACCCTCGACCGCATCCTGAAGGTGGCCTCGTCGGAGGACGAGGTCGCTCAGCAGAACGCGATGGAGCTGTTCGGGAAGATCTTCACCTACGCGCTCGAACTCACCGCGGAGAAGCGACGCAATCCCACCGACGACATCTGGAGCACGCTCACGACGGCCAGCGTCACCGACGAGAACGGCGAGACGCTGTCGATCCCGACGAACGAGTTGGAGATCTTCTTCTTCGTCATCGCCTTCGCGGGCAGCGACACCACGAAGAACGCACTGGCGACGGGACTTCAGGCGTTCGTCGCCAACCCCGACCAGATCGAGCGCTACCGCGACGACGAGACCGTTCGGTCGACCGCCGTCGAAGAGGTGTTGCGGTGGGCCTCGCCGGTCACGTTCTGGACACGCAGCACGAAGGTCGACGTCGAGATGGACGGAATCACGATCCCGAAGGGCGAACGTGTGGTGGCAATGCTGCGCTCGGCCAACCGCGACGAGGAGGTCTTCGACGACCCGTTTGCCTTCGACATCGGCAGGACGGACAACCCGCATGTGACGTTCGGCGGCGGCGGACCGCACCACTGCCTCGGAGCCATGTTGGCACGCGCCGAGATCCGCGCGGTGCTCGACGAGTTGCTCTGCGGTGCAGCCGATATCACGCTCGGCACACCCAGCGTCACCTATCCGAACCTCACGAACAACATGACGATCTTCGACAGGATGCCGATCACGCTGAAGCGCCGCTGACGATTCCTACTACCGCCCAAACCGACATTTGGGCGCGATTTCGGGCCGTCCTAGCGCCCAAACCGACATTTGGGCGCGATTTCGGGCCGTCCTTGCGCCCAAACCGACATTTGGGCGCGTGACTCACAGCCCTTTGGGACGGGTGCCGATGACGCCGTCGGCGGCGAGACGGTCGAGGTCGTCCGCGGACAGCCTGCACAACTCCGTCAAGATCTCGGCGTTGTGCTGTCCGAGCGTGGGGGGCGTACGACGCAACCACCGCTGCAGACCGCCGGGGCGGGTGAACGGAGGGCAGGGATAAAGCCCCTCGCCGGTGCGCGGATGGACGAGCCGTTCGAAGAAGCCACGATGGATCAGCTGCGGGTTCTCGGTGACCAGTGACGGCGATATCACCACGGCCGCCGGAACTCCCGCCGCCGCAAGCGTTTCAGCAGCGACCTCGGCGCTCTGGGTTGCCAGCCACTGCTCGATGCCCACGTCCTCTCCGCCGACGAGTGCGGCGACGGCTCTGCGATCCTCCTCGGTGCGCACGCTGACCGCGATCCAGTCGTCCTCTCCCGCGCAGCGGTAGACGTCCTGGTCCGCCGCGGTGTGTCCGCGGTTCCCATGGCGTTCCATGACCGCGCCGAAAACCTCGTATTCGATTGTCTGAACAGCGGTCACGTTGAGCACCGTCTCGATCATCGGCACCTCCACGAGCTGGCCGTGGCCGGTGCGGTCGGCGAACTCGAGCGCGGCAAGCGTGATGAACGCCGCATGCGCACCGGCCAGCGGATCGCACGCGCCACGGGGTGCGACGGGCGGACCGTCGGGCAGTCCGGTGACCCACGCCAGACCGGCGATCTGCTCCATCGTGGGCGCGAAGCCCACGCGGTCGCGCCAGGGACCGGACAGACCGAACGCAGGCATCCGCACGGCGACGAGTTCGGGGTTGAGCTCGAGCAGGGTCTCCGCCCCGAGGCCGAACTGATCCATCACCCGCGGTGAGAAGTTCTCGATCACCACGTCGGCCTGCCGCACCAGGTCCTTGACCAGCCGGAGGCCGTCCTCGCTCTGCAGGTCGAGGGTGACCGACCGCTTGTTGGTGTTCATGGCGTGGAAGACCCAGCCGTACTCCCACCAGTCGTCGACGTCGGTGCGCATCCCGCCGGAGTAGCGGATGCCGTCCGGCCGCTGAATCGACTCGACCTTGATGACGTCGGCGCCGAATGCCGCGAGCGCGTTCGAGGCTGCGGGGCCCGCCCAGAAGGCCGTGAAGTCAACCACCCGCACACCGGCCAGGGGCGCCTCCGCAGACCGGGTCCGTGGCGTCGATTCCCTTGGCGCCCAGGCAGTAACGGGGTTGGCTTCGCCGACCGCAGGGGCGGGGCGGACCGGGGCCTGAGACGCGACCGACATGAGCCATGGTGCGCGCGGTTGCCGGAAGCCGGCCGGGTTGTCGAGGTAGACGCCGCGTGCCTGCAGGTGGTCCATGTCGGGGATGGTCGAGCCGTTGCCCAGCGGTGCCAGCGGCAGCCGGAAGAGCTGGCCGAGTTCGACGATCTCGGCGACGGTGCGCTCGCGCATCCACGGGTCGATCCGCTCGCGGATCCAATCGCGGTAGTCCCACCGCCCGATCTGGAAACGCAGTTGCTCGATCTCGGTGAACTCCTGGCAGTCGACCATCGCGGCGAAGTCGAGCCACTGCTGCCCGGTCACCATGCTGATCCCGACGTATCCGTCCTTGGCTGGTTCGATCGACGGCACCTCGACCGAACGCCGTACCGGAGGCCGCCGCAGCAGCTGCGAGTGCAACCATTCGCTGCTTTGCATCAGCGTGATTGCTTCGAGCATCGACATGTCGAGATGCCCACCGGGCCCGCCTGCCGCGACGCGGCGGCGCAGCGCCATCGCACCGTAGGCGGCCCACACCCCGCCCATGTACTCCCCCAGTTCGCCGCCGATCGAGATCGGCGGGCCTGCGGGGTCTCCCCGGAAACCGGTGAGCCCGGATGCGGCCTGGAGGGTGAACTCGGTGGCGGATCGCTCGGCCCACGGACCCGTCCAGCCGAAGTCCGAGATCGTCACGACGACGGACTCCGGGCTGGTCTCGACCAACCGTGCCGGGTCGACACCGCGCTCGGTCGCATCCGCGCGGTTCGCAGTGACGATCACGATGTCGGCCCAGGCCAGTAGGCCGTCGGAAAGAGCTGTGACGCTGCGCTTCCCGGCAGCGAGGTAGCTGAACAGGGGTGCATCGGCGCCGTCGGCGAGGCGCCCCCCGGTCGCGGTGAACCGGCGCAGCGGGTCGCCCGTAGGGGGCTCGACCTTGACGACGTCGGCGCCCGCGTCGACCAGGAGCTTGCCTGCATAGGCGCCCGCGATACGGTCGCTGACCTCGACGACGCGCAGATCATCGAGCGGAGTGGACGCTCCGACGCTCACGCGGACAACCTCCTGGGGCCGGTTTCTTTGTCATCTTAGTAACTTTTGTCAGATAGGCGGTCGGTAGACCCCAGGTAGCGCGCCTGCCGCTGTTAACATTGCCAGGCAATGACAACACTGGGAATCGGCCCCGAGGCACGCCGCAGGCTGGGGGCCCGCAGGACGGCCGAGATAGTCGCCGACGAACTGCGCCGTCAGATCATCGACGGTGAGCTCGCCGACGGCGATCTGTTGCCGCGCCAGGAAGTGCTTGTCGAGCAGTTCAATGTCAGCCTCGTGTCGTTGCGGGAAGCGCTGCGAATACTCGAAACCGAGGGCCTGGTCTCGGTCCGTCGCGGTAACCGCGGCGGCGCCGTGGTGCACGCGCCCGCGAAGGCGAGCGCGGCCTACATGCTCGGCCTGCTGCTGCAGAGCGATACGGTGCCGCTTGCCGACCTGGCCACTGCGCTGCAGGAACTCGACCCCATGTGCACCGCTCTCGCCGCGAAGCGACCCGACCGCGGGGACACCCTGGTCCCCAAGCTCAAAGAGATCAACGCGTTGATGGCCGAGCACATCGAGGACGGCGCGAAGTTCACCGAGATCGGCGGCCAGTTCCATGACGAGATCATTCGTGGCTGCGGCAATCACACGATGATCGCGGTGGTCGGCAGCCTCGAGACGCTGTGGTCGGGCCACCTCAACATGTGGGCCAAGGAAACCGC
>DATEIG010000706.1:0-14065 GCA_035279185.1 Mycobacterium sp. | reverse complement strand
CCCGCGTCACGGAAGGACGTGGCCAGTTCGCTGATCTCGCCGGGCGCGCCTGCCTGGATCGTCTCGTCGACGCGCCACGGAGTGGCTGAAACTCAGCAAGGAGCAGATGGCGAAGGTGGCCGCGGATCTGCAGAACATCGCCGCGACCCTCGCCGAAGCCCAACGCAGCGGCCACACGTCGATCGGCAACCTCAACGCCCGTCTCGTCCAGATCGACAACGTCATCGCCGCCGAGATCGCCAAGGCTCAGGCCGACGGTGTGCAGCTCGACTGGTCTGCGCTCAAAGCGGCGGCGATCGACGCCACCAAAGGCAGCCTCGGTGAGATGACAGCGCTCCGTGACGCTTACGGCGCGAAACTCAGCGAAGCCGAGCTCGACATGGCGGCCGACGGCTACGACACGGACGCCATCAAGGGCGGCGAGGGCGAAGGGGAGCCGTCCGCTCAGGACGAAGCAGGCAGCGCCGCGCAGAAGTACGACGAGACCCAACGCGCCGCCGACGAGGCGTTGGTCAACAGCGGCGGTCCGCCCACACCCGAAATGCAGGCCGCGGCCGCGCGCTTGCGCGACTTCGGGATCGTGAATGACCCCAACGCCAACCCGTATGCGAAGCAATATGCGGGCGAGCGGCTCGACGACTACAACATGTCGCGGTTCGTCGGGCCGCTGCCCGTCGACCCCATCCTCGGTACGGACGCCCGCCATCAGGCGCAGGTCCGCCTCGACTACCAACGGCAACTCGAGGCCGGTCTTCTCGGCGCGCCGATGTCCCCGGACAGGGCCACGGCCTACCTGGACAGCTGCGACACACAGGCGCGGGCGATCGTCCTCAACCGCGCCGAGCAGCAACTCAGGGGCATGGGCTTCTCCGAGGAAGGCATCAAGAAAATGATGCAGGGCGTTGGTTCGCTGTCCGACAGCATCGGCACCGGCGTCGGTCGGTACGGCGACTCGGTCGAGACCGGCAGACACGCGCTCAACGGACTGTCGAAGGCCGACGCAGAGCTGTTCTCGAAGTGGGGTGGACGGGTCGGCTGGGCGGGCAACGCCGTCCAGTTCGCGCTCGCGGTCGACGACTACCTCGACGGTGGGGCCGAACGCAACAGAGAAATGGGTGAGGCCCTCGGCGGCCTCGGCGGCAGCTTCCTCGGAGGAGCAGGAGCGGGCGCCGCGGTCGGCTCCTTCGGCGGACCCTTCACCGCCGCGGCGGCCGCCGTCATCGGTGGGCTGCTCGGCGGCTTCGCCGGATCCGATATCGGCGGTGACATCGGGGGTCTGCTCGACCCGCAGCTGCCCATCGGGTCGGGCAGCAGCGGTGGCGGCGGAAGCTGGTAGGTCGGACCGCGATGGATCACTCAACGCTCACGAAGGCGCTCGGCGCAGCGGGCATCCTCGCGATCGCGCTCGGGGGCGCGGCTGCGATGGTGGGTTGGAAGTCGCGACGGCTGCCGACCGCGTCGATCCAACGGCGTGCCTACTGGATCGGCAGCATCGTCAGTGCCGTGTTGCTGTTCCTCTCCCAGTGGCCGGACTGGCGTTCGGGTCTGATCATCGCCGTCGCCGTCGCGTTCTTCATGGTCGCCGCGGCATGGCGGTTCACGTCGCACCTCAAGGTCGGCGGCAGGATCTACGCGGCGAGCCCCTATCACCGAAAGCCCGACGCGCCGCCCGCATTGGCCGAGGCCGATGACTGACGGCCGCTGACCTCAGCACGCGATCGACCAGTTCCGGACGTGGGGTATCCCGCGGGACATTGCCCTGCTGCCCGATATCGGCGAGCCTGGGTAGATGCGCGTAGTGATTGCAGGCGGACACGGCCAGATCGCATTGATCCTCGAGCGGCTGCTGTCGCAGCGCGGTGACTCGGTCGCCGGTTTCATCAGGAACCCCGACCACGTCGGCGACCTGGAGGCCGCGGGCGCCGACGCGCTCGTCGTCGACCTGGAGAAGGCGTCGGCCGATGAGGTGGCCGGACATCTGCGCGGAGCCGACGCCGTCGTCTTCGCCGCCGGGGCCGGTCCCGGCAGCGGCGCCGCGCGCAAGGACACGGTCGACCGCGACGCGGCGATCCTGTTGGCCGATGCGGCCGAAGCCGCGGGGGTGCAGCGGTACGTCATGGTCTCGGCGATGGCCGCCGACCCGAACGCCACCGCCGACGATGAGGTGTTCCAGGCGTATCTGCGCGCGAAAGGTGTTGCCGACGAGGTTGTTCGGAGTAGGGCGGGGCTGCGGTCGACGATCGTCCGGCCCGGCGCGCTGACCAACGACGCTGGAACGGGGAAGGTCCGCATCGCCGAGTCGACAGGGCGCGGCAGCATCCCCCGCGAGGACGTCGCGGCAGTGCTCGTCGCGGTGCTCGACGAACCGCGCACCGCAGGCACGACATTCGACCTGATCTCCGGTGACACCCCGATCACCGAAGCCGTCGCCGCGCTCGCCCGCTGAGGCGAGAGGAGCAGCCATGCCGGACTTCGAGACCCTGCTGTACACGACGGATACGCCCGTGGCGACGATCACCTTCAATCGCCCGGCCGAACTGAACACCATCGTTCCGCCGATGCCCGACGAGGTGGAGTCAGCCGTCGGCCTGGCCGAACGCGATCCGGCGGTCAAGGTGATCGTGCTGCGCGGCGCGGGCCGTGCGTTCTGCGCCGGCTACAACTTCGGCGGCGGCTTCGGGCAGTGGGACCAGTCGATGAACACCGACGGAACCTGGGATCCGGGAAAGGATTTCGCGTTCACCACCGCACGCGCCACCAGCCCGCACCAGAAGTTCCTCGCGATATGGCGGGCATCGAAACCCGTGATCGCCCAGGTGCACGGGTGGTGTGTCGGCGGCGGGTCGGACTATGCGCTCGCCGCCGACATCGTCATCGCCAGCGACGACGCCGTCATCGGCACCCCCTACTCCCGGATGTGGGGCGCGTATCTGAGCGGGATGTGGCTCTACCGCATGAGCTTCGCGAAGGTGAAATGGCACTCGCTGACGGGTGAGCCGCTGACCGGCCGCGAGGCCGCCGACGTCGAGCTGATCAACGAGTCGGTGCCCTTCGAGCGGCTCGAGGCCCGCGTCGCCGAGGTGGCGGCGGCGCTGAGCCGAATCCCGTTGTCGCAGTTGCAAGCTCAGAAGCTGATCGTCAACCAGGCCTACGAGAACATGGGACTGGCCTCCACGCAGACGCTGGGCGCCATCCTCGACGGGCTGATGCGCAACACCCCCGAGGCGATGGACTTCGTCGACACCGCCGCCGAGAGCGTGCGGGCCGCGGTCGAGCGGCGCGACGGGCCGTGGGGCGACTACAGCCAGGCACCGCCGGAGCGGCGGCCCGACCCGTCGCACGTGATCGAACCCTAGCGCGCGGCCCGAAGATCAAGCAGCGCATCGAGATCGGCGATCGCGCGCAGTGTGTCGTTGAGGTGCGTGCAGGTGCTGGTGCCGACGAACTCGCCGCGAACCCGATCGCGCATCTCCGACAGCGCCATGCCCTGTATGCGCACTGCGCTGGCGATGGCGCCTGGGCATTCCTGCCACGGCAACACCCGCACGGTTGCGTCGACGGAGGCGATGGTTCGGCTCGAGGCGTCGACCGAGCCGTTGACGGTGTACTCGTGCACGATGGTCTCGACGCCGTCGCCGTCGACGTGGGAGTCGCGGAAGTGGGCGTCGAATGTTCCCTCGGGACTCAGGTCGAGCCTGCGGAAGCGTCGCATGCCGTGCGGGCGCAGCGGTTCGGCGGCGTGAATGCCGGCGACGTCCAACGGCGGGGCGACCGGTCCGTGCACCGACGGGATCGTGCCGTTGCGCCTGGCGTACGGAACCAGTGAGGCGTCCTCGGCGAAACCCGCGCAGATCCCCGCCATGTGATCGGCGGTGCCCTTGGGCAGCTTCTCCTCGATGCCGATGGTGAGCGCGGCGTGCTGCAGCGCGTAACCGGACACCAGTGAGGCGCCGACCCAGTCGTCGAGCAGCAGGTTCAGCAGGCCGGCGCGCGCGACCTCGTCGGGCAGCAGCGCGGCGATCGTCGAGCGGAAGCCCGGTCCGACCCGGACGCCGAGCAGGTTCGCGAGCCGTTCATCGGGCGGGTCCGCAGTGATCCGGTCGATGGCCCGCTCGGTGAGATGGCCGCGCACTGCGACTTCATCGAGTACGTCGAAACCGCCGTTCCGGAGCGCGACGGCGTCGCGGGCCCGCAGGTCGACATCCGCTGTCTGTCCTTTGTCCGGATGGGTGTCGATGGTGCTGGTGCGGCGCAATGACCCCGGCGCGACCGTCGGCCACGTCAGGACGGGCCGCTGCGGGCCTGCGATGTCCGTGACGAAGGGCATGTCGGGACTCTATGCGCTTCGGCGCAGCCCGCCGAGCACGGAGACCAGGATTCCGAACACGGCCAGCACACCGCCTGCCGCCAGCGTCAGGTTCAGCCAGTGGTGCAGGCTGCTCTCGGCGGTGTCGACCATGACGCCTGCCACCGTGCGGATGTCGCCGGTCGTACTGTTCAGCGCGTCGTCGATGCGCCGCCTGAAGACCTCGAGCCCGGCCCACCCCGCCGCACCGACGAGCAGCGCCGAAACACCCAGCGCCGTAAGCGCTTTGCCGCGGGACCGGGCCGTCGCCAGCGTCAGCAGGGCGAAGACGCCGGTGAGCACGCAGGCGCCGATGCTCACCCACGGCCCCCACGTCGACAACGTCGTCAACTGCCCGGGGCGCAGCGACGACGACTCGGGCACCGTGATCGGCACCGTCAGCGTCTCGGGGACGTCGAGGTTGAGGTTGCCGAGCGTCTGGCGCAGCGATTCGTCCTTCAGCATCGGCGCGATGTCGACCAGCCATCGGTCGCTGTTGCTCTGGTCGTGTTGCACCGAGTCGGTGAACATCCACCGGTGCGCGATCCGGTTGGCCTGCGCGAACTGCCCGGGGAATCCGGAGTTGGCGGTGTAGGCCGACGTCACCCCGCGGACCAGTTCGGTGTTGTTGAGCGCATATCCGCTGTCGGCGGCCAGCGCGGTGATCTGGGTCGACAGCTCGGCGGCCATCGCCTCCTGCAGCTGCGGGTCCTCAGCGGCTTTGGCGGCCAGCGCCGCGTAGCCGTCCTCGCTCACGATCGTCTGTTGCGCCCACGTCGCAGGCACGGCCACGGCGAGCAGTGCGGTCGTGATGAGCCAGAACAGCAGCGCCGCCAGGAACCGCACGCTGCCTCCTTGTCCGGATCCGCGAGACTGCACTTGATGATGAAATTCGCCCGATTCTCGTCAACAACCGTAGTCTCGCAGTGAACGGGGCGGCTGCCCTACTTCGCGACGCGCTTCGGCCGGATCAGCGCCAGCTTCGTCATCAGCTTGTTCATCCGGGCCAGCGCGCGCTGCGAGTTGTTGTAGTAGTTGCCGCCCGCCCCGACGCTGGTGCGCGGTGCGACGACGGCCTCCTGCCTGCAGTACTTGCGCAGCCCCTCGGCGCCGCCGAAGCGCGCGCCCATCCCCGACGTCTTCCAGCCGCCCATCGGGGCGGTGGTGCACATCAGGTTGGAGATCACGTCGTTGATGTTGACGGCACCGCAATCGAGTTGCACAGCAACCTCTTTGGCGCGCTCGACGTCCTTCGAGAACACCGCTGCCGACAGGCCGTACGGGCTGTCGTTCGCGAGACGGACCGCCTCGCCGACCGTCTTGACCTTCATGATCGGCAGCGTCGGGCCGAAGGTCTCCTCGGTCATACAGGCCATCGTGTGGTCGACGTCGACGAGCACCGTCGGCGGGTAGAAGGCGCCCTTCCCCGCGGGCCGCTCGCCGCCGGTCAGCGCCCGTGCGCCCGCGGCGACCGCCTCGCTGACGTGGCGTTCGGTGACGGCCACCTGGCTCTCGTCGATCATGGAGCCGACGTCATAGCCTTCGCCCGCGCCCACCTTCAGCTTCTCGACGTCGCGGACGACGGCGTCGACGAACCGGTCGTACACCGACTCCAGCACGTAGACGCGTTCGACCGACACGCACGTCTGGCCCGCGTTGAACATCGCGCCCCACACCGCGGCGTGCGCGGCGAGGTCGATGTCGGCGTCGTCGAGCACGATCATCGGGTCCTTGCCGCCGAGTTCGAGGCTCACCGGCGTCAGCGTGCGCGCGGCGCGTTCCATCACCTTCGCGCCGGTCGCACACGACCCCGTGAATTGGATGAAGTCGGCGTTGTCGATGACGGCCTCGGACACCTCGCGCGCACCCTGGGCCAGCGCGAGCACCTCGGGCGCACCGCTGTCATGCCAGCCGCGCAGCAGCACCTCCGCCGTCAGCGGCGTGCGCTCGGACGGCTTGAGCAGCACCGAGCAGCCTGCCGCCAATGCACCGATGGCGTCCATCAGGGCGTTTGCCACCGGATAGTTCCACGGCGCGATGATGCCGACGACCGGCCGCGGCCGGTAGTGCACGGTGACCTTCTTGATCGACAGGAACGGCAGCGCCGCCGGGCGGGACTCCGGGGCGAGCGCCTTCTCCATCGTCTTGATGTAGTACGACAGGATCATGATCAGCAGCGGCACCTCCTGCGCCGCGTCCACCGCCGACTTGCCCGTCTCCTTGATCAGCAACGACTCGATCTCGTCGCGGTGTTCGCCCAGCCAAACGGCGTAGCGGGCAAGCACTTTGGCACGCCCCGAGGCGCCGCGGGCCTCCCACGCCTTCTGCGCCTGCCGCAGCCCGGCCGCGATGCGGGGCACGTCGGCGGGATCGGTCCAGCGCACCTGCCCGGCCACGTCGCCGGTCGCGGGGTTGCGGATGGTGGTTGCCGACGAGGGCGAATCAAGTTCTGGCGTCGCGGTCATGACTCCAGCTTAACGACAGGTGTGATCTACGTCGCAGGCGGGTTGACGGGTGTCAAGTTTGGCGACGGCGGCTGCGACGCACACCACCGCACTGCCGAGCAGCAACGCCCCGACGGTGTCGGTGAAGTAGTGGTACGTGACGCCCTGGCCGATCATCCCCAGCACGACGTACACCGCCGCCGCGACGAGGGCCCACGTCCGGGCGCCCGCAACAAGGACGATCATGCCGACGACGACCACCGCGACCGTCGTGTGACCGCTCGGATACGCGAGTGAACCGTCCTTCTCTCGCCCGAAGAGAGACTTGAGTGTTCGCGCCACCACGATGGCCACGAGCGGTGCCGTCGCGATCACCACACCCAGCCGCCACCGACGACGGCGCAGCGCGACGCCCACACCGGCGGCCAGCAGAAGTCCGAGCAGCCACGGATCGGTGAACACGAGCATCTCTTTGGCCGGACTGCGTCCGAAGCCGTGGAACCAGTCGTCGATCGGTGTGGACTGCTTTCCGACCGCCCACCCCAGCACGCACATCGCCGCGACGGCGAAACCCGTCCACAGCAGCAGCGCCCTGCGGGGGACGGCCCGTGTCACGTCAGTTGGCGATGCCGCGGACGTAGGCGGCCTGCCCGAGATGCTGCGCGGCGTCGTCGATGATGCTCACCAGCCTCGCGCTCGCGGTGACCGGCGGTGTCCAGTGGGTGTCCACGACACGGGCCAGTTCCTCGGCGGTGACCGAGGCGATGTATTCGAGCGTGACCTTGTGCACGGCGTGGTAGTAGCCGGCGAGCAGGTCCGCCGGCACCCGGACCTTGCCGACGTCGTCGGCCGTGTGGCCGTACCCGTGGTCATTGCCCCCGAGGTCGAGACCGAAGCGGTCGTTCCAGCCGTCGCGCGTCCACACCTGCTCGACGCCTGCGATATCGCAGACCTGCAGGTCCTGCTGGCGGGCGCTGTGCCAGATCAACCACGCGATGCTGTTGGCCTGCGCGGTCGGCCGGAAGAACGAGATCTCGTCGGTCAGCCCGTCGGTGAGGTCGTCGACGTGTTCGATCTGTCGGGTGAACGCGTCGCGGAGCAGTTCGCGGACGGGTTGGTCGTCGGAGTCAGCCACACGGTCGACGCTACCCGGGCGCAGTCACTCCGGTGCCGGCGCGTGAAACACCGCTTCGACGTTGTTGCCGTCCGGGTCGCGGACGAACGACCCGTAGTAACCGGGGTGGTACTCGGGCCAGTACCGCGGTTCGTGCAGCGATTCGGCGCCGAGGCGGACGGCGGTGTCGTGGAACGCGTGGACGGCGTCGCGGTCCTTGGCGTGGAACGCCACGTGCACCTCACGCTGGGGACCGTCGGCCTCGCCCGCGTTCATGTCACCGATCCAGAAGTCGGGCTTGCCGTCGCGCCCGTAACCGATGGCGACGTGGTAGTCCAGCTGCCGGGTGTAGCCCAGCACGCCGAGAACCCCGTCGTAGAAGGCTTTCGATTTCTCCCAGTCCGCACAGTTGATTCCCAGGTGGTCGATCACGGGCCCATCCTGGCATGACGCGGTGACACCGTCGTAGATTCAGGCCATGGCCTACGACTTGATCATCCGCAACGGCACCATCGTCGACGGCCTCGGCGGTGAGCCGTTCCTCGGCGATGTGGCGATCTCCGACGGGGTCATCGCCGCGGTCGGAACCGTCGAGGGCGACGCGGCACGCGAGATCGATGCGACGGGGCTTCTCGTCACCCCGGGCTTCGTCGATCTGCACACCCACTACGACGGGCAGGCCATCTGGTCGGACCGCATGACGCCGTCGTCGGCGCACGGTGTGACGACCGCGGTGATGGGCAACTGCGGTGTCGGGTTCGCGCCGTGCCGCAAGGAAGACCACGAGGTGCTCGTCGACGTGATGGCCGGTGTGGAGGACATCCCCGGCGTCGTGATGGTCGACGGGCTGCCGTGGACGTGGGAGACGTTCCCGGAGTTCATGAATGCGTTGGACGCGGGTAAGCGCGACATCGACCTCGCCGCGTTCCTGCCGCACTCCCCGCTTCGGGTGTACGTGATGGGCCAGCGCGGAGTCGACCGGGAGCCCGCCACCGCCGAGGATCTCGCGCTGATGCGCAAGCTGGCGACCGAGGCCATCGAGGTTGGCGCACTCGGCTTTGCGTCCTCACGGCTGACGATCCACAAGACGGAGAGCGGCCACCCGATCCCGAGCTACGAGGCAGGCCGCGAGGAGATCGAGGCTATCGCCCAGGGTGTGCAGGACGCGGGCGGCGGGCTGATCCAGTTCGTGCCCGACCTGTTGGCCACGGACTACGAGGCCGAGTTGCAGACGGTTTTCAACGCCGCCACCGATGCCGACCTGCCGGTCACGTTCACCCTCGCCATCGGCAACGCCGGACCCCCGTCGTTCGAGGACGCCATCCGACTGGTGGAGAAGAGCAACGCCAACGGGGCCGACATCACCGCTCAGATCTTCCCCAGGCCGATCGGGCTGGTGATCGGGCTCGAGCTGTCGGGCAACCCGTTCGTGATGTATCCCAGCTACCGCGAGATCGCGCACCTTCCCTTGGCGGAGCGAGTGGCCGAGATGCGCAAACCCGAAGTGCGGCAACGGATCCTGACCGACACCCCCGCCTCCGACGGGCACCCGCTGATGTTCGCGGTGCAGGCGTTCAACTGGATCTTCCCGCTGGGCGACCCGCCGGACTACGAGCCGCAGCGGTCGAACAGCATCGCCGAGCGTGCGAAGGCGCGCGGTGTCAGCCCGCTGGAGGAGGCCTACGACCGACTCCTCGATGACGACGGCCACGCGATGCTGCTCGTCACGCTGGCCAACTTCCGCGACGGCTCGCTGGACACGGTCGCCGAACTGGTCCGTCGTGACGACGTGGTGCTCGGGCTGGGTGACGGCGGTGCGCATTACGGAATGATCTGCGACGCAAGCTTTCCCACGTACATGCTCACGCACTGGGTGCGCGACAGGGCGACCGGGAGGTTGACGGTTGCCGAGGCGGTGCGCGAGCTGACGTCCGCGCCTGCGCGGGTTGCCGGGCTCTCCGACCGGGGCCGCATCGCCGTGGGATACAAGGCCGACGTGAACGTCATCGACCACGATGCGCTGGCGCTGCACAAGCCGATCGTGCGCTACGACCTCCCCGCGGGCGGGCGCCGCCTCGACCAGACCGCCGACGGCTACGTCGCGACGATCGTGTCGGGCGAGGTCATCGCCGAGAACGGGATTCCGACCGACGCCAGGCCCGGCAAGCTCATCCGCGGACGTCAGCCGGCGCCTGCATGACGCGCGTCGCTCCGCTCGCTCCCCCGTGGAGCGAGGCAGACGC
Source organism: Mycobacterium sp. (assembly GCA_035279185.1). GTDB lineage: Bacteria > Actinomycetota > Actinomycetes > Mycobacteriales > Mycobacteriaceae > Mycobacterium. The sequence goes on along the minus strand of DATEIG010000706.1, from coordinate 3,919 downwards.
CGCCGAGATCAACAGCTGGGGCCATCCCGACCGCACCTACGAACCGCTGCTGCTGGTGCGCTGCGTGCAACGGCATCCGGGCCTGGCCGCGCGCCTGCGCAGGCTGGGCGAGGCGCTCTACACCGAGGCGCGCCTACCCGCGCGCGTGCGGACCATCGCGATCCTGCGAATCTGCGCGCTGGTGCGATGCGAGTACGAGTGGGGCGGGCAGGCGGCGTTCTGGGGTCCGCTCGCCGGTGTCAGCGACGACGAGTGCGACGCGCTGGTGACCGGCGCCGACGCAGGTTGGTCGGCGGCCGAGCGGGTGCTGATCGACGCCGTCGACGAACTCGAGAGCACCGGGTCGTGGTCGGAGCCGACGTGGCGTGCGCTGGGCGACACCCTCGACGACGAGCAGCGGATGGAACTGCTGATCGCGGTCGGCTGGTACCGCACGATCTGCACGCTGTGCAATGGGCTGGCGTTGCCCGCCGAGGACTGGATGCGGCGCTGGCCCGTCCCGCGCACGTGAGGCGCGATCCGGCTTCAGCCGACTGAGCGGCGGTCGCGGCGCAGCCCCGGATGCTGTTTGTCGAGCATCTTGAGCAGCACCGGCAGCGGAAGCGCCTGCATGAAGCGGGTGCTCATCACATTGCGCAGGCCCGCGATCACGGTGCCTCGGTCCTTGTCGAGGGCATCGACGCCGATGCGGGCCACGTCGCGCGACGGCATCCACAGGAATTTCGGGAACGCGGCGGCGAACTTGTCCTCGTCCATGCCTGCGGACCGGAGGAACTCGGTGCGGACCGGGCCGGGCGCGAGCATCGCGACGGTGACGCCGGTGCCTGCCAACTCGCCGCGGACGGCGTCGGTGTAGGTCCGCACGAACGCCTTCGTCGCCGCATATCCGGCTTGCCCGGGGAACGGGTGATAGCCCGCGGTGGAGCCGACGTTGAGGATCGCGCCGCGACCGCGCGGCACCATCTGCTGCACGGCGCGGGTGGTCAGGTCGATGACGGCTTCCACGTTGACGCGCACCTGGGCGATCTCGTCGGCGACGGGCGTCTTGGTGATCGATCCGATGGTGCCGATGCCTGCGTTGTTGACGAGGATGTCGACGGTCAGCCCGCGATCGGCGACGGCGTCGAGCAGAGCGCCGCGGGCGTCGGGATCGGCGACGTCGCAGGCGATCACCTCGGCGCGCACGGTACGGCCGAGTTCGTCGGCCAGCGCGTGGAGCTTGTCCTCGCGACGGGCGACCAGCGTGACACCGTGACCCCGGGAGACGAGCTCGCGGGCGATGTCGGCGCCGATGCCCGACGATGCGCCGGTGATGACGGCGGTCGACGTGGGCGACGGGGCGGGAAGCGGCATGGGTCGAACCTAGCCGTCGCGAGAAACGACGACCTTGCCGGTCATCCGGCCGGACTCGACGTCCCGGTGCGCCTCGCGGATCCCGGCGGCGCTGAAGTCGTCGATGATCCTGGTGACTGTGCTGCGGAGAACGCCATCGTCGACGAGCCCGGCGACGGCGGTGAGCAGGCGCTGCTGGGAGATCATGTCGGGCGTCTCGTACATCGACCGGGTGAACATCAGCTCCCAGTGCCAGGCGATGCTCTTCTCCTTCAGCGCGACGAGGTCCAGCCCGGGCGGTTCGTCGATGGCCGTGATGTGTCCGAACGGCCGGACGATCGCGGCGTAGGTGTCGATGTTGCCCGCCGAATGCGGCGAGAACAGGTAGTCGACGCCGTCGGGCGCGGCGCGCAGTGCCTCGTCGCGCAGATCGTGGTGGTTGATCACGCCGTCGGCGCCCATGCGCAGCGCCCAGTCGCGTGACTCGTCGCGGCTGGCGGTGGCGATGACGCGCACGCCGGTCAAGGCCTTGGCCAGCTGGATCATGATCGACCCGACGCCGCCCGCGGCGCCGAGCACGAGCAGGTCACCGGTCGAGTCCTTCGTCAGCCCGAAGCGGTCGAACAGCGTCTCCCATGCGGTGATCGTGGTCAGCGGCAGCGCTGCCGCGTCCGCGAAGGACAGAGACGACGGTTTACGCGCCACGATCCGCTCGTCGACGGCCTGCAACTGGGCGTTGCTGCCCTGCCGGGTGATGTCCCCGGCGTAGAAGACCTCGTCCCCGACCGCGAGCGTCTCGACCCCGGGGCCCACCGCTTCGACAACGCCCGCCGCGTCGTAGCCGAGGATGACCGGGGCGGTGGACGGCTGCAGCGCGGCCCGTTGCTTGATGTCGACGGGGTTCACCGACACGGCGTTGACCCGCACCAGCACGTCTCGCGATCGCAGTTCGGGCACCGCGACGGTGACATCCTGCAGCGCCGCGCCGTCGTCGATCGGCAGAGCCAAAAAGGATCCGATGGCGTTCATCGTCGTCATGGGATGGACCAACTGGCATCGCGCGGAGATTCTTCCCGCATCGCTACGCCCAGATGTCGGCGATGGCGGGGGCGTTGGCGGCCAGCCCGGTCTTGGGCAGGCCGTACATCTCCTCGATGGTCGACAGCACGTTGTAGTGGCTGATCGGCTGGTTGTAGGTGCCCGGTTTGACGTGGGCGCCGTAGACGATCGTCGGGATCTGATTCTTCGAGCCGCCGTCGTCCTCGTCGAACGTGACGATCAGCAGGCTGTTGTTGGCCTGCGCCCAGTTCGCATAGTGCGACAGGTTGGCTTGCAGCCACGCGTCGGCCTGCGCGACGGTGCCGTCGTGCATGTCGTTGTCCAGGTTCGGGATCACGAACGACACCGTGGGCAGGCTCGCGTAGTCGGTGCGGTTGTTGAAGGCCGAGAACGGCACCGAGGTCGTGGGCGGCACGTTGGTGAAATCGGCCCACGGCACGTGCTTGCGCGCATACTTGCCCGCGCTGCACACCGGGGCACCCACCGCGGGCAGGTCCTCGGAGAATCCGCCGAACGTGTAGCCGGCGGCCAGGAGCTCCGACGCGAGGTTGGGCGCAGCGCCGGCGTTGACGGGGCAGGCGTCCGAGGTCAGCCCGAATGTGCTGCCGGAGAACAGCGCCAGATAGTTCGGTTCACTGGGATGGGTTTCGGCGAACGATTGCGCCATGTCGGCACCCGCGGAGGCGAGCGCGTTGAGGTAGGGCGCGGACTTGCTGCCGATGACGCTGTCGTCAGGCTTGTTCTCCTCGACGACGATGACGATGTGCGCAGGTACAGGAAGCGACTGCGCAACGGCCACGGGCGCGGAACCGACCAGCGCACAGACGGCACCGATCACACACGCCAAGCGCCTCATGCGCGGCAATGGTAGGACCCTGAGCGACGATGCTCGATGAGGCACGCGCACGCAAGGAGACAGATGGCTGACGATCGCGCCGACCGATACGACACCTTGCTGGCCGCGAGCGCGGTGCTGTACGCCAACGGGCAGTCCACCCACATGACCATGACCGCGGTCGCGCGGCTCAACCGCGGGCTGGGCGTCGACGCGGTCGTCGTCCCGTCGTGGCCGATGCTGACGCTGACCGCGGCGGGCTCCCGCGACACCGTGCTGACCGCGCCCGTGTCGCCGACCGCGATCAACATGCGCAAGGTCGCGACGATGATGGCCGTCGTCGACCGCGCGCAGGACGGCCCGCTCGAACTGCAGCACGTGGCGCGCGGGGTCGACGAGGCGCAGGCCCAGACCGTCTCTGCCACAGCGGCTTTCGTGGTCGCGTGTGCGACGGGCGCCGCCGCGCTCTCGGTCATCTACGGGGCGACGCAGCCGCTGGCGATCCTGCTGGTGGCCGCGGCCGCGGCCGTCGGCGGGCTGCTGCGACGGTGGTCGGGTTCTGCAGGTGCGGGTCCGCTGACGCAGGCGTTCGTCGCCGCCGCGCTCGCCGGGGCGGTCGGTGCGGCGGCGACCCACTTCGATCTCGGGGCGTCGGCCGCGGTGGTCGCGATCTGCCCGGCGATGGTGTTGGTG